>DRLX01000050.1 GCA_011322715.1 Desulfobulbaceae bacterium | reverse complement strand
TTAAACATGGTGGAGTAGCCCCGGCTGTATATCAATTCGCCGGAAGCCGAATCATACAGACGCACCTGGTATTCACCCAGGTTAAGCGGTGTTATCAAATGTTTTTTACTACCCGCCCAGGTTCCCGTTTCATAGATTTGATCCAGGGAGAAATGTTCCTCGCCCGCCTTGCCGCTGTGATAATAGTCCACACGCATGGTTTTACCGGTAAAAAACGCATCATGGTCGATGGCAAAAAGCAAGGCCGCGGGTATCAGTAAAAAAACAAATATTTTCATGGTAATCCTTATTCCTCATACAAAATGGAGCTTAAAAAGATACTGACCAGACTGATAACAATCGAAGCCAACAGAGCGGTAATAAATCCATCCACAAAAAAGCTGTCCACCCACCAGTCCGCCAGTTCCAGAATGATGGCATTGACCACAAAGGTGAACAGGCCCAGGGTGAGAATATTTATGGGCAGGGTCAATATAAGCAGCAAAGGCTTGATAACGGCATTCAGAAGGCCAAAGACGATAGCCGTTACGATAAGCGCGCCGGTACTTTCAAACCAGATACCGCTGAACAAAAAATCCACAAACCACAATGCCGCCGCATTGATAAATAATCTTAAAATCATATGTCGCATTGGGTTCTCCCTATAAAAAGTGTTCTATGCGCTTACGCAAATATTTTTCCAGGCTTTCCGGTCGCTTAAAGCGGAAAAGGCGCGCGCGGATTTCCTTCAGATCATCCTCCGTGGTATTGCGGATGACATTCTTTACCACGGCTATGGCCCCGGGCTGCATGCTTAAGGTATCCACGCCCAGGCTCAGCAGGAGTTGTGTATAGAGGGGATTGCCGGCAATCTCGCCGCACAGGGAAAGGGGCTTTTTCTTTTTAATACAGGCCCGCGACACCTTATGAATAAGCTGCAGCACCGCCGGATTGAGCGGCTTATAAAAGGAAGCCACTTTTTCATTGTTCCGGTCCACCGCCAGGGTATATTGCACCAGATCGTTAGTGCCGATGCTTACAAAGTCCACTTCCGGCAGAAGTTGATCAATGAGCAGGGCGGCGGAAGGTATTTCGACCATGATGCCCACGGGCACCTGTTTGTCATAGGCTATACCCTCGGCGTCCAGTTCCCGGCACACATCGCGGATTATGCGCTTGGCGGCCAAAACCTCTTCCCTGCTGGAAATCATCGGCAGCATGATCTTTACATGACCGAAAACGGAGGCGCGTAATATCGCGCGGATTTGTGTACGGAAAATAGCCGGTTTTCGCAGCAAAATTCTTATGGAGCGCAGACCGAGAAAAGGGTTGGCCTCCCTGTGCATCTCTGCAAAAGGCAGGAACTTGTCCCCGCCCAGATCCAAAACGCGGATGGCCACATCACTATCGGCAAAAGAGCGGGCAATTTCCCTGTAATACCCGAATTGTTCTTCCTCGCTCAACAGGCGTTCCTTGGCAATAAACTGCAACTCGGTGCGATAAAGCCCTACCCCCTGCGCCTTATACTTACGGGCCAGGGGCACTTCCGAAACCTCGTTGATATTTGCCAGCAGACGGATATTGCGCCCGGATAAATTCTCTATCTTCTTTTCCAGATTGGCGATCAGCTCTTCCTTATGCGCCTGAAACGCCTGCTTGCGCAGCAGGTAATCCTTTACCACCGTTTCCCGGGGCTCCACGATCAGTTTACCGCACAAACCATCCAGAATAACCCGCATACCGGGCTTGATATTTTTTAACAGATTACGCACCCCCACAATGGCCGGTACCTCCAGGGAACGGGCCAATATGGCGGCATGACTGGTAGGTCCGCCAAATTCTGTTACCAGCCCTTTTAGGGAGCGGTGATGAAAATGAATGGAATCGGCCGGGGTAAGCTCACGGGCCACCACAATACAGGACTCCCCCTCCTTTTGCTCATGGCTGTCCAGTTGCAGCAGATGATAAATCAGCCGCCGGCTGACCCCGCGTATATCGTATATGCGTTCGCGCAGGTACTCATCATCGATGGTACTGAAGTGTTTTTCGTAGAGCCCCAGTTTTTGAACGATTATGGCCTCGGCATTTTTCAGTTCGCCGCGGATGGCCTGGGGGATCTCCTCCTGAAAAAAGGGATCGTCCAGAATAAGATGATAGGTTTCGTAAATACGAGCCTGCTCCAGTCCCAGCTCCCGGGCTATGCGTTTCTGATTATTCAAAAAGATCAGGCTTACTTCCTGCAGGGCATTGGAGTAGCGTTCCAACTCGGCCGGCACCTCCATGGGTTCCAGCGTGTGGGAGGAAACATCGTCAAAATCGGTGCGGTAAACGATCACCTGCCCGATACCGATGCCATCGGAAACGGAAATACCGGATAATATATTTTTTTTTCTTAAGGGGCTCATTTCTTACCGGGTCTTTAACATGCGTAGATCACATCTTTTTCAAGAATAAAATATACTCAATTTTATGTTTTTAACAAAAAGCAGTGTGATGCCCCGCCGGGCATAGGGATCAAGGGGAAAGAATATCCCCCGGTCGCGGAATCCTTCCGACTAAAACAAAAAAAGCCCTTCCCGCAAGGAAGGGCTTTGAAAAAAACAACAGGGACGGCTATTTTACCGTAGCCAGAATATCACCCCGGGAAACAATCAGATATTCCACGTCGTCAACCTTAATTTCGTCACCGGCGTATTTGGAATAAATAATCGTATCCCCGACCTTAATATTTTCCTGCAAGTCTTCGTCCGTACCCACGGCCACAACCTTACCCATGGTGGGTTTTTCCTTGGCGGCGGTATCGGGAATAATGATGGAGCCGACTTTCTGCTCCCCTTCATCCTTGGCTTTCTCAATCAGTACACGATCATCTAAAGGCTGTATGTTCATTTTAATCCTCCTTATTTCAATCCTAGCATTTGATTAATCTTCGGTTTATCAAAGCCAACAATGGGACGGTTATTGATTAAAATGACCGGAACGCCCATCTGGCCGGTTCGTCTTTGCATATCAGCCGCAGCCGAGGGGTTACGCGAAACATCCACTTCACGGAACTTCACCCGTTTTTCGCGGAAGTAACGCTTGGCCGCTGTACAAAAAGAGCATGTGGGCGTTGTAAAAAGAACAACCTTGGGTTGTGTTTGCGTCGGGTTCATTTTCAACCTCTCTCGTTAAATGTTTCCTTTAGCTTCAGGCATAAAAAAACCTGAGCACCATCCAAATCTATACGCCCTAAAGAAAAGGATATTGACCAGGTAACATTTTTTACGAGACAGGGAATTTAAAAGGTTCAAATTCCAATGTCAAGATGACAAGGAACTATCTTTATCAATTGTAAAGTCGACCACCCCCTTTTTAGTGGTGCGGCCGCGCAAAAAGGCCACAACCTCCAGATGGGCCGGATGCTCCTGATAGCTTTTTAAATCCTCGAAGGTTTTAAAATAACTGACCAGCACAATATCCGCTCCCGCGGCGACCTCCCGTTCTTTTATCCCCACCTCGAAAGAAACGATCTCCCCGATCTTTTCCTTAAGGCTTTCCAAATTTGCCTTGATTTGATGCGCGGATACCGGCGGGGTTACGTCTTTTTTAATATCCCACATTACCACATGACAGACCATCACCTATTCTCCTTCCTCTTTTTTTCCGCTCCTCCCACCAATAAAACCAGTTCCCCTTTCACCGTGCGCGCCTCAAGGTGGTTGTGCAACTGTTGCAGACTGCCGTAAAAGAACTCTTCAAACTTCTTGGTGATCTCACGCCCCAAAACACAGGGCCGGTCGCCCCAGACTTCCAGCAATTGGCCGACCGTTTTGTGAATGCGGTGGGGCGACTCATAAAATACCAGTGTCCGCGCTTCTTCCGCCAGCATCTTTATTTTACTTTGCCGGCCCTTCTTTTGCGGCAAAAAGCCTTCAAAGG
>DRLX01000049.1 GCA_011322715.1 Desulfobulbaceae bacterium | reverse complement strand
CCGCCTCCCTATAGATAGCATAAGCACACCCTGGGTCTCCAGTTAACTCAGCTAACGGGGCTGGCCCGGATACCGGCATGTGTCATTCCGGCCAGACGCAGCGCCGTGCCGGGATCTCATCTTTTCGGTCATACGCCAGAGTCTGGGAGATTCCGGTCTTCCCCTGCGGGGAAACCGGAATGACTGTTCTGAAGTTGGCACGTGCCGTGCTCTGGTGGTCTGGCTAAAAAAAGCAACCATGCTGAGTTAAATGGATAGCCAGATAAGCACACCAATTCCGACAAAATCACACCAAACGGAGGGTATCAATGAAAACGATCTATCTTTCTATCATTGTTTTTATCTGTCTTCTACCGAAGCTGCCGGCCCAGCAGCTTACCATGGAATGGCGGGGAAGTCGTGATTCTGCTCCAGCAGGTAATGGGGTTATAGTGACAGATGTCGATGACATGACGGATTACAATGACGATGGCATACGCGACTTGCCGGTTGTGATCAGGACGGACAGGGTGATTTCGGTGACCAGCGGAGCCGATAAATCGCAGAAGTGGGTGTATACTCCGCCGCAGGATATCACCTCTAATATGGATATATGGAAGGTGGTCGGCGGTTTCAGGATTTTTGCCGACGGTTTTGAGTATGGAAACACGAGTGGTTTGAAGGCGATGGTGTTGGCTCAAAAAAATGGGAGTCGTTATCGCGGCTTACTTGAAACCGACAGGGTGAAGTATGAAGGTGGTGTCGTGGTTTTCAATAAGCGCTACGGGCTCGTTGGCATTGATGACTATGATAACGACACCCTGTTTGAGCTGTTACTTTACGACCGTGTGTCCGGCCGGATGGAAATGTGGGGCGAGGGAAATTAACCATACATATTGAGTTTTCCCGATTTATTCATACCCCGTTCAGCGGTGCGGCTATCTCCGCAAAAACCGTGGAGCAGGCGGGATAACTGAAAAATTCACTTTTTGCATGCTAACAAACATCTGTCATTCCGGCCAAGCGAAGCGCAGTGCCGGAATCTCATCTTTTCGGACACGGGCGAGAGTCTGGGGGATTCCGGTCTTCCCCTGCGGGGAAACCGGAATGACGGCTCTGGTGAAGGCACGTGCTGCAGTCAGGCGGTCTGGTTGAAATGATGCAACCGTGCTGCTGAGTGAAGTGGATGACCAGATTAATCTTCATGAAATTCACGAATTTTCAACTTAAAAAAGGTGATCAAAATGAAATTCATAAGGACACTATTCGGAATACTCATTTTAACAAATGTGGCCTCAGCGCAGTTTGTAGAAACTTTTCGATCGGAAAGCGGGCGCAGGCCGGCGCGTGCCAGCGAATTCCTGGACGGCGGTGACCTTTCCTCGAGAGTGAAAGACCTCAATGGTAATGGCTCGAACGATTATCAAACTATCTCTAACGCTTTGTATTTATTTGTGATAGATGGACGCACGAAACAAAATATCGTGAGCGGGCCTCTCCCTGTACCACCCGGTTCAAGCGTTTCAGTCAATTTTTTCAAATTCTTCGATAACGGCAACTCCCCCTTCAGAGCAACGCATGGTATTGCTCAGGTGGAAACAGCCGTCCCGGGGATAATGGCCATCAACCTGGAAACCTGGGAGGTTGACTGGCAGATGCAAGACGCGAGAATCATTGCCGTTGATAATATTGACGGCGATGACTTTCCGGATGTGATGGTTTTTGATCGTGCCAACCGCCAGCTTGTCATGATCAGTTGGGGTGGAAACAGTGGCGGCAGTGGTGGCGGTGAGGAAAATACCGCGCCTCCGCTTACGATCGGTCAGGATTACCAGCTTGACATGAAATTCGAGTCTGAGCCGGGAACGCGCTTGGCGATTGACCAGGGTTTACTGGTGAGCACCCAGGACTTTGATTACAACGGCGATGGTGTGATGGAAATTGTTTTGCTGGAAGAGGACGAAGATGGCAATACTACCGGCATGCGCGTGCGCAATGGCACGACGCGCGAGTTGAAATGGTCGTTGCGCTTCCCGGAATCGGGACCGGTTCTTGAAGATATTCGGCGTGGATTTTTGGGCTTTTTTGATGCCAATGGCGATGGCGAGCCGGAGGCGGTCTTCGGTAATCGCACTGTCGTTACAATGGACAAAACCATTCATACCCTGGACCCCAATTTTGAGATGCTCGCAGTTTACGATTTGGACGGTGATGAGGTACCGGAACTCATCGGGCGAGGTGTGCAGGACAGCACGGTACAAGTTTGGGGAAGTCCAGATTCACCCACCGGTATTTCTGACCGTGATTTGGTGGTTGCCGGTTTTCAACTGCTGCAGAATTATCCCAACCCGTTTAATCCGAGCACGACCATCCGGTTTTCTTTGGAGAATCCGGGCCGGGTCGAACTGACTATTTTCGATCCTCTCGGCAGGCAAGTACGCAAATTGATCGATGAAGATAAATCCGCCGGCGAGTATGCCGTAGCATGGGATGGCCGAAATGACGCAGGACAGCGGGTCACCAGCGGCGCCTATTTCTATCAAATCAAAGCCGGGGGACGGCAACAAACCCGGCAAATGATTTTTATACAGTAGGACTTTTTGACCAGGCTCAACAAGTTTTTAAAACGGCTCTTTCTCAGAGTGTGTGGGTTAAGCAGGGTTCAGCTTCACCGAGAGCCCTGAAAGCCGCCAATTTACCCGTGTGACCCAGCAGGATGCAGACCACCGTCATTAAAACTCAGCGCTCTCCGCGCTCTCTGCGAGAGATAAAAAAAGGATTTGCAGTTGTAGTTGTGGGAGATGCACGAACGGGGTTGTGATACATGTGTAGTGCCGGATTCACCGTACCCTGAAAGCCGCCAACTTACCCGAGTGGCCCAGCAGGATGCAGGCCACCGTCATCTCAAAAAGACAGGATCAAAATGAAGCAAAGGCCTGTGATCTGACTGCAGAGCCACAACCAAATCTCACGCAAAGCTCGCAAAGCAAGAAAAATCAAAAACCTGAAAAACTCTGCGTCCGGGTTTCCAGTTAACTTAGCAAACCGGGCCTGGCTCAGATACCGGCATGTGTCATTCCGGCCAAGCGCAGCGCAGTGCCGGAATCTCATCTTTTCACGCATGTGCCTGAGTCAGGGAGATTCCGGTCTTCCCCTGCGGGGAAACCGGAATGACAGATCTGGTGCAGGCATGTGCTGTGCTCTG
>DRLX01000048.1 GCA_011322715.1 Desulfobulbaceae bacterium | reverse complement strand
TTGGATCCGGTGATGTTGGGCGGATGCCCAAGGTGGGTATAAATACCCGAGGCCACGGCATAGGTGCCGATGGCGGCCGCTTTTTCCGAATACCACTCCGGAGAGGAAGCGGCCACCGGCAGATCGGCGATATCCACCCCGAGTTCACCCGCCAGCAGAGCGCAGAGTTGCAGGATACGGGCATTGTCCACGCAACTGCCCATGTGAATGACCGGTGGAATACCCAATGCACCGCATATTTCCTGCAGGCCGGGTCCGGCCTGGCTGATGGCCTCGGGTACCAGTAATCCGGCCTTGCCTGCGGCCGTGGTCACGCAGCCGGTGGCAATCACCAGGATATCCCTCTTGATCAGTTCCTTTGCCAGATTGACATTACAGAAATCATGTTTGTATTTTGGATTGTTACAGCCGACAATACCGACTGCGCCCCGTACCTTGCCCGCCTTGATGGCGTCAATAAGCGGCGTCAACGATCCGCCCAGCGCATCCAGTAATGCCTCGTTGGAAAAGCCGGTGACGATATCCACCGGTCCTTCGGGAATCTCCACCCGGGCCGGATCACGGAGCGGGAAACGCTCGATAGCCATGCGTACCACCTTTCGGGCCTGGGCTGCGCCGTTGTGCATCTCAAACTTGACGTGTTCCGCCCCGGTGAACCTGGCCTTGTCCGCCGTGGTCACCATCTTGGTATGGTAACAGTCGCCCACCTGGACAAGACTTGGCATGATACACTGGTAGTCGACGATGATCAGCTCGGCAGCGCCGGTGATAATGGCCAGTTCGGTCATCAGATGGTTGCCGGCCATGGGGATACCGTGCCGCATCATCAGCTCATTGCCGGTGCAGCACAATCCGACCAGGTTGATACCGGCCGCCCCTTTTTCCTTTGCCAGGGCAATGAGTTCCGGATCATTGACCGCTTCCATCACCTTTTCAGAGACTATTGGATTATGGCCATGGACCAGAATATTGACCTGGTCTTTCTTGAGCACACCGAGATTGACCGTGGCCTTGCGCGGGCTGGGTGTGCCGAACAGGATATCGGAGATCTCGGTGGCGATCATGGAACCGGCCCAGCCGTCCGCCAGACAGGTACGGGCCACATGGAGCATGGTATTGGCCGCGTCGTTGTCGCAGCCCATGTGGGTGCGATGCATCATCTCGGCAATTTCCCGGTCCATGCCGCGCGGGGTTACGCCCAGTTTTTCCCAGAGATTACGCCGCACCTCAGGCACCCGGCCAATAAAAGAAAGTTCATTTTTTGTTGAGCCGTAATTTTCAAAAAACTCCGCAGCAAGGTCCTTGGCGACCTCCAGGACCTCCCGACCCTCGGTTTCGATACCCACTTCGGCGGCAATGCGAAGCAGTTTCTTCTCATCCTTGATCTGGTAATCTTCTGTTTCTCCGTGGGCAACCGCATGCAGGGCCTCGATACAGTCACGGCCATGATCGGAATGGCCGGCAGCGCCGCCGGTAACAAAACGGCCGAAGTTGCGGGCCACGATCACATCGGCGTCGGCCCCACAAACGCCAAGGGGTGCTTTCTTGCTGATCCGGCAGGGACCCATGGTGCAGTTGCGGCAACAGACACCGGACTCACCGAAGTTACAGTGGGGCGTCTGCTGCAAGAGCCGATCCCAGACCGTTTCAACGCCATCGCGCTGGGCTTTATAGAGCATCTGCTTGGCATCATCCCAGATGGAACATTCTTCAATATTGATCTTTTTCTCGGCCATTGTTTCTCCTCCTGACTGATTTTCCATATTTTTTCAGGGAAATTACAAGGCAAAAAATCCCCTGTTCCATAAAAGGATAGCAGATGGCCGGGCGATAGACTGTCAGCCACCTGACAAATTGTTTATTATTTTGACAACAGCGGGGGAAAAGCAATCACAGGGAAGGAAAATTTTTCAGCAGGTCGAGTTTCGGGATGCGGTAGACACCGCGCCCAACTTTGCGGATAACTCCGGCCCGCTGCATACCGTTTAGAATGGTGGACACGGTCTGCCGGGAGGAGCCGATGATGGCCGCCAACTGCTCCATGGTCAGATCAAGGGAGAGGAGGATACCCTCCTCTGTTTGTTGGCCGTCATATTCGGCCTCATGGCAGAGGAAATCCGCGAGCCGACCTGAGATGTCCTTGAAGACAAGATTATCGATGATGGAAAAAGACTGCTTGAGCAACTCGCCAAGGATGGAGATAATTGTCCGGGACAGGGCCGGGTGGTCCACCATGTAACGATGAAAACGCATGGTCGGCATGGCAAGCAGGGTCACATCGTCAATGGCGGCCACATGGGCCCGGGTATGGGTGGCGTAAATATCGCCCGGCCCCAGAATCGTCAGGGAGAATTCCTTGTCCTCCATGGCAAGGTAGATGCGTAACCGGCCCTGTTTTATGATAAAAACCAGGTCTTCATCATGTCCGGGCGCATAGATCAGTCGTCCCTTTGGATATTTTTTCTTCGTGAAATCCTCACAGAGTTGATCATATTCCTTCTGCTGCAATTCCTGCATCAGATTTATAGACGAAAATTTCGTTTTCATGAACCTTCATCCCCTTGGACAAACGGTAAAAACATCTGATGGGCGGATTTGGGCAATGGCGCCGGACGATGGGTTCCTGCGTCAATAAAAAGGCCGGTCTGGCTGCCTTGGGCAACCAGTTCCCGGCGCTGATTACAAAAGCTGAACTCCATAATTGCCGACACGTTTTTCAGGCGGGAAAGCCAGACCTCAATCTGCACCTGATCGCCAAGAAAAAGCTGCTGTTTATAGCGAATTTTCGTTTCAATAAGCGTGGGCAGCAGACCAAAGTCGCGGATAATCTTTTCAACCGGCAGGCCGGCTTCTGCAAGCAGTTTCAGCCTGCCGATCTCCATCCACTGCACATAAACGATATTGGAGACATGACCGGCAAAGTCAATATGAAAGGTATAAATTTCCTGGTCAAATTTCACTTTTTTCATACAACCACCTTTTTCCTGGACGCGGGGAATAGATACGTCAGTAGGTTTGAATCATATCAGATATCCAGATAGTCTGCACAACCATCACCACTATTTGACACCTCTCGTGCGAGATCTTAACTTTTAGAAAAGATCTCCTCCTGAAAACTGTATATTTGAGAGCAAAGCATGCAGACACTGATTACCGGCGGTACCGGTTTTATCGGCCAACATCTGGCAGGATACCTGAACAAACCAATCATTGTCGGGCGAAGCCTGGATAAGATCAGGGACCTTATGCCCGGCCATGAGGCACACCAATGGGACCCGAACCGATCCCTTGAGCCTTCGCTTTTGGATGGCGTGGAAGGTGTATTTCATCTGGCGGGAGAGTCCATCTTCAAAGGAAGATGGAACAGGGCCAGGAAAGAACGAATCCGAAAAAGCAGAACCCAATCCACCCGGCATCTTGTTGACGCCATTGGTCAGGCCGCAGTCAGACCACAGGTATTGGTCTGTTCCTCGGCGGTTGGCATTTATGGAGACAGGGGCGCTGAACCGCTGACCGAAGCCTCCAGGCCGGGGGATGATTTCCTGGCCAGGGTATGCCGGGATTGGGAAAAAGAAGCCATGCGGGCGCAGGAGTTTGGGGTCCGGGTGGTGCTGGTCCGGACGGCGGTGGTCCTTGGCCGCAACGGTGGGGCCCTGGCGCAGATGCTGCCGCCTTTTAAACTCGGGCTTGGCGGCAGGCTCGGCAACGGCAATCAGTATATGCCCTGGATCCATATCGACGACCTCTGCCGGATCATGCTTAAGGCCATGCAAGACGGGCATCTCTCTGGTCCGGTCAACGCGGTGGCCCCAAATCCTGTCACCAACAGGGTATTTACCCGTGCGCTTGCCCGGGCATTGCACAGACCTGCCCTTTTTCCCATGCCCGCTTTTCTTCTTAAAATTGTCGTTGGCGAATTTGCGACCGTCCTTCTTTCCTCCCAACGCGTCCGGCCCGAGATCCTTGAGAAAAGAGGCTTTTCCTTCCATTATCCGGACATCGATTCGGCCTTGTCAAATCTGATCGGCGACTGATAAGCCTGGTGGAGCAACTTGAATTTATGACGTATTTATCCATCCAGGTACCAAACATTGTTTGCACCGCCAAGTTTTTCTTCTTCGAATAAAATTTTAGGTAATGGGATTATAAGCGTCTCCCCGGCGGTGAATAATTCGCCTTGTGTAATTGAGATAAAGAACCCGATGGATCTTACCGGGATAGTGAAGAGTTTTATCCTCACGCCTGAGGGCTCCAGTTGCACACTCGATCTTTGTCTACTATACAAGTAACATCAGGTTCACATGCGTATACTATTTTCA
>DRLX01000047.1 GCA_011322715.1 Desulfobulbaceae bacterium | reverse complement strand
TTCTGGGACGGCCTGCTCTTCAGCGAATTTGAATACGACCACTCCGATTTTGATCCCAACACCGGCAACACCTTCGGCGGCAACCGTGATGAAGCCTGGCGCTTGGAGATTGGCGGCGGCCGGGACCAATACAACTACGATATCACCTACGAACGGTTCGGGCCCGACTATGATCTGCCCGGCAACCTGAGTCCAAAAAAGGATTACGCAGGCATTACCGGCAATGGTTCCGTCCAGTATGATGTCCATGCCGTCTCAATCATGCTTGCCGCCTACCATGACAACGTGGATGACAACCCCGCCTATGCCCGCACCAACTCCTATTCCGGCCAGGTAGATTACTCCTGGTCAGGCTTGATGGAGTTTCCGCTCGGCGTCAGCTACCAGCACACCACCGACCAGTCCACGGACGAACCCCGGGACAGCCCGGAGACCAATCTCAGCACCGATACCCTGTCGTTCAATGCCGGTTATACAGGTCAGGGACCTTTTTCCCTGAACTCATCGGTGAGCTATTCCTGGCAGAATGACGACACGGACCAGGACGCGGATATCGCCACCTTGAGTTTTACCCTCAGTCCATCGATCAACTTTGACACCTTTTCCGTCACCATGAGCGGGACGCTCAACCAGAACCGTGATCTGCTCTCCGATACCCGCACCGATGATTATGTCCTTACCCTTGACACCATGGGGACCCTGTTCAATGAGCGGGTCGGTTATGAGTTCGGCGGCACCTATGACCACACCCTGATCACAGACAACAGCGGTGACCGGCACGGCTTTACCGGCTACTCCCGGATCAACTATCACCTGCCCTGGCTGATGGAATTGGCCCATCCGACCATCGGCGTAGAACTGCAGTATAACAGCGACGCGCCGCAGGATGCTTCGACCACGGAAGAGACCCGGGTGTTCTGCACCCTGTCCACCTCGGTTCCCTTTAACTATTAAATGGTCCTTTAGCAATGTTATGCAAATACAAAAAAATCATCCTTCCCTGAGGAGGTTTCCCATGAATGCCATGAAAAGAGTTTCTATCCTTATTTTTACTGTTTTTCTTTTCTCCCTGTTGCCGAAAACGGCCTCGGCGGTGAGTATCACCGCTTCGCCACGATCAGCTTCGATCGGCCAACCGGTAACAATTACTCTCCATAGTTCCTACTCCAGTGTCGTGACCCCCTGTTTCATCCAGGTAAATTACGGAGATGGCTCGGGTTGGACCAATGTACCTCCCGCATGCTCAACCCCGCCATGCACTAATACCACGACCCATACATACTCACTGCCTGGAACATACAGAATCCAGGCCCGGACAAATCCTTCCGATATTGACTGCGTTGCCTTATTGATACCTCCTGCGACGGCTTCTACCACGATTACCGTGTCGACTCGCGAAATAACGCTCCCCGACGGCGTGGTCGGCATGGACTATGAGTATGAATTAGGTGATCGGAGCAACCGATACCGGAAAACAACCGGCAGAATGGATTCCGGCTTGAAAATTGTCCGCAACACGATCAAGGGTATCCCGGTCAAAGAGGGCAAGTACCGCTTTCAGATCACGGAAACCGATCCTCGCGGCAACACGGTGGACACCTGGTACAACCTCAAAATCACCAAGGCCATGCTCACCGTGACCACCACTCCGGACAAGGTCACCCTGGACCGTAACCGGGCAGGTTCCTTCCGGTTGACCTATCATTTCAAAAGCAGCGAGAAGTTAGACGATACCCTGTCCTCGCCCCAAGGCGTCTTTTGGGCCGGTTCCCGGAGGCTGGGGACCATCAATAACAACATCTCCACCCGCATGACCAAGGGAAGGGCCCAACTCAGCGAACAGGTCACCATTCCGCTGAGTGTCATCAAGTCCGCCCAGCGGATGGGTGTTGATAAAATCAGCTATCAGCGCACCTTTACCCCGAAGTACATGGATGCGGCCACCACCAGCTCCATTGCCGTCACCGTGGGCACGGGCTTTACCTTTACAAAAATCCGCATCACCTTTCTTGATAAAACCAGTAAGAAATTTGTCAAACGCAAAGAAAAAATCGACGGCGCCGAGGTGGAACTGCGCTACGAGGGCGCCGGTCTGCTGAAAGGATACTGGCAGGCCGATGACCGCATCCTGGCCCGAGTCACTAAAAGCCTTCCCTTTGCCAATGGTCGCACCATCACCCTCCGCCTGCCCAAGGTGCCGCCGCTGCCGACCTATTCCATCGGCTCACACCGGCTCCGTTTTGTCATCACCAATCCACCCATGCGCATCCCCTTTCCGCAGGTGATCTATGTTGTCACCGGGGAAGACCTGGCCACCAGCCACCCCATTCACCTGCTCAGCCCGATCAAAGGTGCGACAACGGATACAGGCGCCCTGAAATTTTCCTGGAAACCGCGCCATGATGTGATCCTGTACAAACTGGAAATCCTTGCGGGCAAGGGGAAAAATCAAAAAACCGTTTTTTCCGCCTTCAGCAAAAAGCCCTCCTATACCCTTCCCGACAGGGTAGGCATGAAAAAACTTATCGAGGGGAAAAAATACAGATGGCGAATCACAGGTCTTGACCGCGATAATAATCCCATTGCCCAGAGCAGGGACGAAGAGTTCCGACTCGGTCCCAGGCCACTGAGCTATGTTCCGGGACGGTTGCTCATGCTCGTTGACCTCCGGCCCGGCCTTGATATCAACAAACTGGTGGCAACCCTGACCAGCAGATACCCCCTGACCCTGGAGGGGCACAAGCCGATGCGGCAACTCGGCCGGGAGCTGGTCACCTTCTCCACCACCAGCGGCAACGTGGAACAACTGGGCCGCGCCATTGCCGCCGAACAACAGGGCATAGTGGTCCAGCCCGATTATCTCTATTCAACCCTGGGCGCAATTTCAGAGCAGGCTAACCGCAGCAGTCTTTTCCAGTTTTTGCGCCTGAAGGCCACCTCCACGGGCAAGGGAGTACGGGTGGCCATCATCGATACCGGGGTTGACCTGCGCCACGATGACCTGAATCCAAATATTGTCGCCCATGCCAATTTTATCAAGGGCTCTCCCTACCGGGCCGAAATCCACGGTACAGCGGTTGCCGGCATCATCGGCGCCCTGGTCAACGGTACGGGCAGCGCCGGGATCGCGCCGGGAAGCAGCCTGATCGCCCTGCGCGCCTGCAAGCAACTTCATCCGGACAAGGCCGAGGGCCGATGCTATTCCTCCTCCATTATCCAGGCCATTGACGCGGCCATGGCCAACAAGGCCCGGTTTATCAACATGAGCCTGGGCGCCAATGTTCCGGACCACCTCGTTGCCTCGGGCCTGGACACGGCAACGGACGCGGGGATTGTCATCCTGGCCCCGGCCGGCAACGATCCCCACCAGACAAGGCTTGCCTTTCCCGCCTCCCACCCAAAGGTCATCAGTGTGGCCGGAGCGCTGGACAACGGCCGAAAAATGCCCAATGACCGGGTTGCGGCCCAGGCCGACTGCATCCTGCCCGCCCAGTACATCCAGGTCACCCTACCGGGCAACCGGGTAAGTTTTATGAACGGTACCTCCATGGCCTCGGCCGAGGCGGCCGGACTGCTGGCCGATCTGAATCCTGATACCAAAAAAATTACCGCCTGCCGCAAAACACCACGGCTCCTTACCTGTTTGGGCAAATAATTTGTTTAGATCAACACCATGACCCGGCTTGAATGAAATCAGGGATACCATCGCTCGGTAATCGCCAAGGCGATTTTTCCCGCAACCCAAATCCGTAGAGGCGACTTCAGTCGCCTTGGGAAAAGCATTCCAGATAAAATGACGCCTTTCCAAGGCGAATAAATTCGCCCCTACAAACATGTATAACATTTATGATGCACATGCAGGATAATTAGATAACGTGCTGATATAATAACTTTTTAAGCCAAAAAATTTTCTTGTTTTTTTATGACAGGAATCCAGAAACAAGGCACTGATTGGAGGATGTTATGAAATCTGTTTTCCTTTGTATGGCGACCCTTCTTCTCTCATTTTGTATAACGCAACCGGCCTGGAGCGCATCCAACCCGGACCATATCGATCCCTGCGCCCTGATCGAAAAAGAAAAGATGATGGCCGCCTTTCCCGCCATCAAAGCCATGGAAAAACAGACCATCGGCCCCAACACCACCTGCAACTATCTCAACGACAAAGGATTTTCCGCCCTGATCATCTCGGCGGGCCGGGCCGACCACAGGGATGCACTCAAGGCTCTGGCAGGGATGGGCGACGGCTACAGCTATAAGCCCGTGTCCGGCCTTGGTGACAGCGCCGCCGTGGCAGTGACCAAACCGGATCCAAAGCTTGGCATCACCGGCGGCAGCGTGGCTGAGCTGCACGTGATAACAAAAAGATCCTTTGTCAATCTCGCTCCAGTCCGCCTGAAGGTCCAGGCAGGCAGCCCCGCCTTTACCGGCCTCAAACAACTGGCAGCAGAGATGGCAACAAAGCTGCCGTGACAGGGCTATCTTTTTCTCTTCTTGGCCATATTTTTTAAAAAAAATAACTTGATTACCACCAAAGCTCAGCAAAGTAGTATCAGGGATACCATCGCTCGGTATCCGCTACGGGATTTGACATAAAATTCACCTGTTGCACGGAAAGGTTCTCTATCCTTAACCTTACCAAGCGATGGTATCCCTCGTTTCTGAGGATTGATGGTAATCAGAAAAAATAATGAACCTTTTTTGCCGACCAGAGAACATATGGACAATAGAAGAACCGAAAACCTGTACGGCCATTTTCGTCAATAGCAACCCTTGGAGCACTGTTATGAACCTGTTGAACCGTCCTGTTAACCGCATAGTCTGGATTGCCCTTGTCCTGTTTTTTGTTCTCGGTTCGAGCCGGACAACCCATGCAGGGGATTCCTATCATGTCTGTTCACAAAACCCCCATCACGATCTAACCTTCAGGACGGAAAGTGATGGCTCCGTGCTCTATGCCTTTACCGGCGATTTAACCTGCCATGTTCATTTCAACACGAAACTTGGTTATTCTCTTGCCCATGATACTTCTGATGAATTTGGCGGTTATCGGGTCAAGACTTGGGTGAAAGGGAACAGGGTTCATGAGAAAATATGGTTCCAGGTGAACGAAAATTCCAGCTCAACACCCTCCATCGAGAGCCGGTATTCGTGCCAGGCCAACCCTTTTACCCATCCACTCACCCAAAACCGTTGCACCAGACTCTCACGATCCTATCCGCATCCCAGCCAGTGGCGCGGGGCCGTTGAAGAGGCGGCCCATTTTCTCGATCCCCTGAGTGTTGGCCTGGCATCCGACTCGATGCTCCAGGCTGTTACCGCTCCCGCGGCCTCCGGAAACACGAATGGGGGGAACCAGCAGCCGAAAGACCTTTTCGATTCCCATAACCAGTCAGTCGCCCTGATTCAGGATGCGGCATTGAGCCGGCATAAATTTTCTTCCGACCGACGGGAATATCATTTTACCTTTACCGCCCATCAGGGATGCTACGAGCTGCCGGATGATGTGGCCACCAACGAACGACATCCCTGTCGCGAGGTTGAAAAACTCGAGGCCCTGGCCACCAAATATATAGACGGCCAGCGGGTTGATGTTTCCATACGCGGAGGTGGCCACCATATCGATCTCCAGTATAAATGCGCAAACATCATGGACCCCTTTCTTGATCCCTCCAATAATTGTAGCCTGACCAACATCCCGGCTTCCTTCAATGACTCTCTCTACAGGGACCTGGTGCAGAGGAAATATAACCTGGTCTACCACTTTTCCCATGCCATCAGGGGCGGGGTGCGTACCCCGATGGTCTGGGAGGCCCTGGCCGGCTCCATGCGCCCCGCCATCTTCGAGGGCGGCAAGAAAGCGGCCCCGGAAGGGACAAAGATTACCTTTTCTTCCGATGCCGACATAGTTCTGGATGTAGAATCAGCCCGGGATATCAAGAGAAACGGCGAGCAAACAGTATTTTTTCATATCAAACCAGATTACGGTAGCAGGGTATCTGATATCAACGGCAACATCATTGCCATGCCCCTGACCTCCAAATACACGGGTAATACATATAATGGCGCCGTGCAGACAGTCAAACATCTGGCGCCGGGCAAATACACCTTTTTCACCGCCATGATGACCAGTCTGACCAAAATGGAGAAAAGCAAAAAGATTCCCTTTGAGGTGATCAGTCATATCTCGCCCAAACAGGCGCCGGTGATCAGTTCCCCAGGGGAAAACGAAAAGATTGAAAAAGATGCAGCCGTTTCGTTCAAAATTCTTGTCTCCCAACCCATGTTCGGGACCGGTTTTGATGCGAAGATCCAATGCGAACACAGCCGTCTTGCCGCTCAGACACCGTACAGGCCCATTGATGATTTTTTGATCAAAAATGATGGACAGGAGAGTATGCTCGAAAACTGGCACTCCTTTGGCGATGGGAAACAGTTTATTACCGGTGATTTCCGCTGTAGAGCCAAAATGGTTTATGACGGCAAGGAGCGGGGTGAGTGGAGCGGCTGGCGCCATTTCCATATCGGCGGCAAGGCCATTCCCCACATGCATGCAGGGTTTGCCATCCTTTCCCCCAAAAAGGACAAGACCTATGAGGGGAAGATCCCGGTGAAAATCTCTCTGCCGAAAAACATCACAAAGGATGCGCGGCTCTTACTGTCCTGGGAGGCGGTGAGCGGGCAATGGGCGGGCAACACCCTTGATGTTAATCTGAACATTGCTGTGCAGCCGGGCGAGATCTATAAGACCGTGCAGGACGCAGCCCAGTTCACGCCCTGGATGCAGGGAAGTGATGGCCGGGTCAAACTGGTTGCCATGCTGGACAAGGACCACAAAGCCGAGGTGATCTTCACGATTCCGACTCTGGGTATACCGGCCCAAAAGGAAGATAAAAAATCAGGTACTTTCTCTCTGGACACGCCCATATTTACCACACCCGACGAAGGTCAGACTTTTATGACCCCGGCCACGGTGAAAATGAAAATTTTACATGGCAAAGAAGAAGAAATTTTTACCCGGTTGCAATACTGCCCCTTTTCTAAGGACAAGATGGCAATCCTCCATTACCAGGACAACAGTCTCAAGCCGGTGGCCACTTCCACCAAGGAGGGCACCACCACGGTAACCTACCGGATCGACAAACCCGGATTCTGGAGAGCACAGGCAACAACAACAGGCAAGCCGGCCTTTAGCAGCGCATGGCGGGCCTTTAAGGTAGATATCCTGAACAACACAGCCGCAAAATCAGTCAAACTGGGGATGCCCAAAGGAATAACGAGCAGCAGGGCCCCGCATATTCTGGCGCCGGCCAACCATGCCGTCTTTCAGAAGGGGAAGGAGGTTGTGCTGAAAATCGACACCCACGGCACCACAAAACCGATGACGGATGAGGTGCAGTTTAAGGATAGAAAGAATACATTCACATTGTTGTACACGGGAACCGCCGGACAGTCTACAACCGGCGGCATGGTCGAAACCCGGCTTATGATCAACGATCACAAGTTAAATTCTCTTGCCAATATCGAAGAAGGCGCAACCGAATACCGGGTCCGTGTTGCCTTTGCCCATAAGGATGAAAAAGGATTTCTCCACCCGGAAGAATACAGTCCCTGGCTCTATGTCAAGATGCTGCCAAAGCTCAAGACCCCGGTGCAAATCCCGCAAAAATCGTTTATTCCCGTAAAGACCGTTTCAGCGGCTCAAGTCAACAAGTCTGGATCTGCCGGTAAAATGGCGCAAAAGAGTATTAACCCGCAGCCGGAACCACCGGGCAAACAGTTGCGCACTATTTCAAAAAACCTTGTCATCATGCCCCATCCCCGCAACTTCAGGCCAGGGGCACCTATACAGATAGCGATTAAAAATACCCCGTTCAGCAGGGTCCCCTTTGAGCTGCGTTATCGACCGGCACCGGGTACTCCCTATCAAGCAATCAAGCATCCGAAACATTCTTTTAAGCGAACTAACGGGATGACCAGTTTGCGCCTTGTCCTGAAACAGCCGGGCCAATACCAACTCAGGTTCCGGGCAAATCACAAGGCCCCCTGGACCGGGTGGAGCTCTTTGACAGTGATGGACAATCCGGCCAAGGCTGCCGCCCTGGCACACCAAATACATATGGCCCCCGCCACCGGCTCCCGGATGATCAATCCCCAGCCGGAACCGCCGGGCAAGGTCCGCCGCCACCAAGTGCGGATTCACGGCACAGCAGGAAAGGGAAAGGAACATCCCATCACCAGGGCATCGTCTTCACCTGCCGCTACAGCCCGGAAGATACATATTGCGCCGCCGAAAATCGAGCAACCACGCAACGGGCAGAAATTTCTCCTTACCGGAAAGAGTGTCCAGGTGCAGGCGCAGATCAGCTACGCGGGCAAGCAAAAGATCCAGGTTGAGCTGCAGCGGAAGACAGGCCATCGTTTCAGCGCCATCCACCCCCGGATGAGTTTCACCAAGAGCCGCGCCATAACAACCGCCACCATATCTCTGCAGCTAACCGGCAGCTACCGGTTACGGGTCCGGGCCGGAAGCAATGCCCGCTGGAGCGGCTGGACAACCTTTAACGTGGACACCCTGATGAACAACATGCCCTCTCTGCAGCAACACACCCCGGCGCCGGAGCAGAAGACACCGACAAAAAAACCTGCGCTTTCCATCAAACCCTCCCTACCGATGGTCCGCTGACCCCGAACGGCAATCCTCCTCTCCCCATCCGCCCCCTGGCTGAAAAGCCTTGGGGCGGAACCATTTTCGTTCATTTTCCGCATCGGTTGATGCGAAATTTCCACTTTCCCCGGTCCTCCTGCTGGTGCATATGCACCAAATTGGTGGTTCATATGCACCTATTTGGTGCACTGCTGTTCCGGAAGTTCCATAAAGAAGATCTCAACTCCCCAGATTATCGTTATATTTTTTCAACCATATCAGGCACATCCTTTGCTTAAGGAATATCCGGGCCAACGTGTCGGCCTGGAAAAATCAGATAATAGAACTTGGAGGAGGATTGCCATGAAGCACATTTTTTGGGGACGACTGTTTATCCCATTCATCTTTGGCTGCCTGTTGTTCAGCCCATCCTGGTCTGCGGCGGCTGAAATTTCCGGCACAGTACTTCTGCCGGCGGGAGATACGGCTCCAACTAAAGGTCTTTGCGTGGAAGTGCGCGTGGAAGATCAAAATAGGGGAGAAAAAATTATATTTTCCCCAGACAGTGCGTCATAAGGCCCACCGTTGGTGGACAAAAAACTACAAGGAAAAGATAACATGAACAGTACTAAATCATATCTCGCCCTCTCAATACTTGTCCTTTTTATGTGCACAGTACCAAAAAATTCTCTGGCAGCACACTTTATCCAAATCTCCGCTGGTGCCTTGCATACGGTTGGTATCCAAAATGACGGCACACTCTGGGGATGGGGAAATAATAGGTACAGCCAATTGGGAGACGGAACAACAGTCGAAAAAGACAGTCCCACAAAGATTGGAAGCGACAACAACTGGAAAACAGTTGCCGCAGGATACGAATACACCATGGCCATCAAAACCGATGGCACACTCTGGGCATGGGGAGATAATGGGTACGGAAATTTAGGCGATGGAACAACAGACATCAAGTTCACTCCAACACAGATTGGCGCCGACACATGGAAAACAGTTTCCGCAGGAGAGGTACACACCGTTGCCATCAAAACCGACGGTACACTCTGGGCGTGGGGAGATAATGGCTACGGTCAATTGGGAGACGGCACAACAGACGAACAGGACAGTCCTGTACAGATTGGCAATGATAACCACTGGACCAAGATATCTGCCGGAGAAGATTACACTGTTGCCATTAAATCCGATGGTACACTCTGGGCGTGGGGAGATAACAGTGAGGGCCAACTGGGTAATGGAACAACTACCGGCGAATACACTCCTGTACGGATTGGAACCGAGAACAATTGGGCCTCTGTGGCCACGCTTCGATTTACCACTATTGCGATCAAAACCGATGGCACACTCTGGGGTTGGGGACGAAATTATTCTGGTCAACTTGGCGACGGGACAACTATCGGAAAGCAAAGTCCTGTACGGATTGGCAATGATAGCCATTGGAAAGCTGTAGCCACGGGAATGACACACATTATTGCCACCAAGACGGACGGAACACTCTGGTCGTGGGGAGGAGATAATGAGTATGGTCAATTAGGAAATGGAACAACCGGAATCGCTGACGACAAAAATCCACCACCACCGACACAAATTGGAAACGAGAACGATTGGGCGCTGGTCGCTGCTGGAGAGGTCCATACGGTTGCCGTCAAAAGCGATGGTTCGCTCTACACCTGGGGCGGTAACGGACATGGTCAATTAGGTGATGGAACAGCCGGCATACACCGGCCCATACAGGCCGGAACTGATACCAATTGGAGAAGTTGTATTGCCGGATCATATCGTACTTTCGCCGTCAAAATCGACGGAACGCTTTGGGCATGGGGGGCAAATGAATCCGGTGAATTAGGTGATGGAACCGCTATCAACAAAAAAAATCCTGTACAAATAGGCTCAGACTACACATCGAGCACTGTTACCACCGGTGATGACCATGCTCTTGCCATCAAAATCGATAAAACACTCTGGGCATGGGGGCGAAATTATGCTGGTCAACTTGGGGACGGGACAACAGATGGACACTACAGCCCGGAAAAAATTGGATCCGACACAGACTGGCAAATGGTCACTGCTGGAGAAGGCTATACAGTTGCCATTAAAACTGATGGAACGCTCTATACCTGGGGACAAAACTACGCAGGTCAACTTGGCGACGGGACAACAGAGGGGCACTACAGCCCGGAAAAAATTGGATCCGACACAGACTGGCAAATGGTTTCGTCAGGACGTTTCCACACAATGGCCATTAAAACCGACGGCACACTTTGGGCGTGGGGAGCAAATTACTCCGGCCAGTTAGGTGATGGGACGACGAATAACAAAAACAGTCCTGAGAAGATTGGAACCGACAACGATTGGGCTGCTGTTTCAGCCGGAGCTGTCCACACAATGGCCATCAAAACCGATGGCACACTCTGGGCATGGGGAAACAATCACTACGGCCGGTTAGGTGATGGGACGACGAGCAACAACAACAGTCCTGAGAAGATTGGAACCGACAACGATTGGGCTGCTGTTTCAGCCGGAGGTTTCCATACAATGGCCATTAAAACCAACGGAACACTATGGGGCTGGGGAGATAATTGGTCCGGTCAATTGGGAGACGGCACAACAGTCGAAATGCACAGTCCTGAGCAGATTGGAACCGACAACGATTGGGCGATGGTCACTGCTGGGGACAGCCATACCCTCGCCATTAAAACCGACGGCACTCTCTGGGCGTGGGGCAATAACGAATTAGGTCAATTGGGCGATGGAACTGCATGGCAGTTTGTGCCCGAGCGTATCAGTGCTCCTGATATCAGCAATAAACCTTTCCCTTGGCCCATGTTCCTGCCGGCCATGACCAGCCACTCGGCAAAATAATACAAAAACCTGGATGCAGGCCCGGCCTGCACTCGTTTGTCTATCCTCCTCTCATCAGATCCGGGGGCATCCCATGATGCCCCCGGCCATCCCTCCTTTGCGTCAATGTCCTGTAATAGGCAAACGCATCCTCCCCCACGAAACAATTCCGCATAATGGGTGGAGCTGTCCCATGCCTGCCCTGAGTGATTGCCTGAAAAAATTCATTATTGTTTCCAATTATCTCTACTTTGGAATCCTTCTACGATCCAAAGAGACCAAACCACGAATGGACACGGATAAACACGAATTTTGTTTATCCGTGTTCATCAGTGATGATCCATACACAAGTCGATTCATCCAACCTGATTTTTCCGAATTCTGCGGTTACTGATTTTTTTTGAACCTTTTTCCCTGTCCCCGGCACTCATTAACAAGAACGACAGATTTTTTTCCATTCCGGGCGCTATCCTGGCGCATGCTTCAAGGTGGGGGAAATCCATGAACAGACGAAACAGCTGGAACAGCTTACTGAAGATAACCTTTATCACCGTCATCATGGGGCTGCTTTTTTCCTGTTTCTGCCTTGTGGCCAACATCAGGATGCAGGCAGCGCACAGGACAACACGTATATCCGCCGTCAACTCCGATCACGGAATTCCATTCAAACAAAGAGGAGGTTCACAATGAAAAAGAAATGTTTTCTGCTTACCGGTTGTCTTCTGCTCTCGATTTTCCTGCCGGCAACAGGGCCTTGCCTGGGGAAAAACAATGTTTACCAAGGAAAAAGAATTCCCGGCAACATCCCAAGGCACATCCCCAGGATCGTCAAACTCCCGGACCTGGTTATCACCCACATTTACAGCAAAACGCACATGGGAAGCCTGGGGGTATGGGCCGACATTAAAAATGTCGGCGGGCCGCTTCCTGAAAAAGAATTCAACAAAGCTGATATGCGCTTTTACCTCACCTATCTGAAAGGCAGCAACAATTACACCACCGGTCCCATAGCAGGGCAGGGTAATAACGGCTATATGCTCAGCTATCTGGACCGGACAGGGAAGTTAATGAAGCCGGGCGGCACGATCTCGGCGGAAGCTCCGGGGAACCTCACCTGCCGGGGAACCGTTAAGGTCAGGGTTGAGGTGGATCTTCCTGTCTCCGGCGGCGGCAGGATCAAAGAGAGTAATGAACATAACAATACAAAGACCGCTGTTCTGCACTGCCCGTGAACCGGCATGCGGATGTAATTTTCAGCCGACGTCGTCCCTGTTGCCGGCAGGGACGGCACGAAACAAGCTTTTTTCTCATTATCCTTGCCTACCGCAGGCGGTTGGCGTTAGACTGTCTTTATCCACGGCAGAATATCTGCCTGTGGAAAACATTTTTCCAGTGAATTTACCACTAAAAATTCTCCCACCCAGACCCTGCAAGGATCCGTATGCATCCTTATCCAGTAGAACCCGGCCATCGCTACCCGGTGGGCACCACAGTATCGGAGACGGGAATAAATTTCTGTGTTTTCTCCCGGCACGCCACCCGCATGCAGCTGCTCCTGTACCGGCGGCCCGACAGCAGGCGCCCCTTCCAGATCATCGACCTTGATCCGGAAACCAACCGATCTTTTTTCTTCTGGCACGTCTTTGTCAAGGAATTAACGGGCAGGAAAACCGTGGCCTATACCTGGAAGGTGGACGGACCGGACAATCCGGCCCGAGGATACCGGTTTGACCCGGACATCGAACTGCTGGATCCCTGGTCCAGGGCAACGACCGATGTTCTCTGGCAGCGACCCCATAACCGGGACGCGGGATCGCCACAAAACGGCCCCTCCATGCGGGCCCTGGCGCTACCGGAAAATGACTATGACTGGCAGGGCGACAAACCCATACGCCGGCCATGTACACAGGAAATCATTTACGAGCTCCATGTGGGCGGTTTCACCCGTCATCCCAACGCCGGGGTCACCCATCCCGGCACCTTTTCAGGTATCATTGAAAAAATACCCTATCTGCTGGAACTCGGTATTAACGCGGTTGAGCTCATGCCGGTCATGGCCTTTGATGAACAGGACGTGCCGGACCAAGTCCGGGACCGGGGGTTAAAAAATTACTGGGGTTATGCCACCCATTCCTTTTTCAGTCCCCATCCCGGCTATTGTGTGCGCCCCCTGAGCGGCAGTCATCGTAACGAATTCCGGGACATGGTCAAGGCCCTGCACCGGGCGGGCATCAGCGTCATCCTCGATGTGGTCTATAATCATACCGCCGAGGGCGGCGCCGACGGCGCCGTCATCAACTTCAAAGGGATGATGAACCGTGCCTTCTACCATCTTGAAAAGGATGACCTGCGCAGGTATAAAAATTTCAGCGGCTGCGGCAACACCGTCAACTGCAACCATCCCCTGGTGACCCGTTTCATTGTCGAGTCCCTGGAATACTGGGTGCGGGAATTTCATGTGGACGGGTTCCGTTTTGACCTGGCCTCCATCATGGCCCGGGGCGAGGACGGCAAGCCCATGTACCACGCGCCGGTGGTCTGGAACATTGAATTTTCCGACATCCTGGCCCACACACGTCTTATTGCCGAGGCCTGGGACGCAGGAGGTCTCTACCAGGTAGGCGGTTTTCCCGGCTACCGATGGGCGGAATGGAACGGCCGCTATCGGGACCTGGTGCGCCAGTTTGTTCGTGGCGACAAGGGATTGATCGCCGAGTTCGCCACCCGCCTGACCGGCTCCAGTGATCTGTACCAGAGTTCCGGCCGCTTGCCGACCAATTCGATTAACTTCATCACCTGCCACGACGGCTTCACCCTGTATGATCTTGTCAGTTACAGCAACAAGCACAACCAGGAAAACGGCGAGGACAACCGGGATGGTGAAGACCATAATTACAGCGTTAACTGTGGGGTGGAGGGCGAAACCGATGACCCGGACATCCTGGCTCTGCGGCTTCGGATGGTGAAAAATTTCATCGCCATCCTCCTGCTCAGCCAGGGCGTGCCCATGCTCGCCATGGGCGATGAGGTATTGCGCACACAAAAAGGCAACAACAACTGCTACTGCCAGGACAATTTTTTGAGCTGGTTTGACTGGGGCCTGCCGGAAAAGAATAGGGAGGTATTCCGCTTTACCAGGGAGATGATCGGGTTACGCAAACGCCATCCGGCCCTGAGACGGAACCGGTTTCTTACCGGTAATATTCTGCCGGTGTCCAACATGCCGGACATTGTCTGGCATGGAAAAAAGCTGCGGCAACCACAGTGGCATGATCCCGATGCCCGGCTGCTGGCCTGTACCCTGAGCCGGGTGGAGCCAGATGAAGAAGACCTGCACCTGATCTTTAATATGGCACCGGAATCCCAGCGACTCTACCTGCCGAAACTTGCAACCCGCGACTGGCATCTCAGCGTGAACACGGCTGCCGATTCGCCTGGGGACATCATCGAACCCCGGCTACAGGAACCGATCCGAAAACGAACCGTCCCGGTCGCTCCCCGCAGCGTCATGGTTTTGGAGAGCAGAGCATAAAAAAAACGTAAGTGGACAGGTGAAATTCCTTGGCTACAAACCCTGCAACGAGGTACAAACAATATCCTGATTATCATCAATCTTCAGGAGCAAAGGATACAGCTTTGCTGGGCTTTAGTGGTAATCAGGAAAAATATTGCTGGAAAAACATTATATCGTAGAAAAAATAATTCATTGATCCATCAATAATGCATTGTCCCGGCATCCGTTTTTTTTCTCTATCAAGCCTGCCCAAAAAATTCTCTAAAAAGGGACGGCCGAACGGAAAACCAGCTTTTTCCCGGTGGTCGGATGGAAAAATTGCAAATACTGGGCGTGCAGCAGCATGCGTTCGCCTGGTTTTCGCTGCCCGTAGAGCCTGTCGCCGACAATCGGACAGCCCAGACCGAGTTCATGGGCGGCGTGAAGCCGCAGCTGATGGGTGCGGCCGGTAAGGGGAATAAATTCAACCCGGGTCCGGCCCCGGTGGACGGCCAGTTTAAACCACCTGGTGATGCCGAGCTTGCCCTGTTCCGGGTCATAGACCTGATGCGGCCGATTGTCCGGGTCAAGACGAAATGCAAGCTCTATCTCACCCGCATCCTCGACAATCACGCCTTCCAGAATTGCATTATATCTTTTTTTTACCTTCCTGCGGGCAAACTGTTCCGACAGATGGATATGGGCGTTGCGGGTACGTGCCAGCACCATGAGACCCGAGGTGTCCATATCAAGTCGATGCACGGCCGGTTGCTCTATAACATCGGGAAAATAATCCCGTGCCTGCCGGACAACGCAATCCTGATTCTCCGGACCGCGGCCGGGGACAGCCAACAACCCGGCCGGTTTGTCGACCACGATGATATCCTCGTCGACATAGATCAGGCGGATCCGTAATTCATTTTTGGTCATATCGTGTCCTGTGCAACTATTTCCCCAATGCCGCAGAGCATGGTGCCGAGGATTGGAGCGCATTTCTCTTCGCAGGCCGGATAAAAATGTTTATGCACCCGTGTTGCCGATGCATTTTCGCGGCCGTAATAGAACTCGGCAAGGCTGACAGGCACAAAACGATGGCGGGCGGCATGGGCAAGCAGCTTGGGTGCGCAACAGTCAC
>DRLX01000046.1 GCA_011322715.1 Desulfobulbaceae bacterium | reverse complement strand
CCTTGCCGGTCTGGGCGTAGCCGGACTGATCAGTGCCGGTGGTATCTCCGTTCCCGGTGTTCAGGCTGCCGGTAGCGGTTGAGGCGCAGCACCCAGCGCAGGTAGCGCTGAACAGGCGGTAAAATCAGCCACAGGCAGCAATGGAGCCGTGGAAGAGGGCGGTAAGGCTGTAAAAGACGAGGCCAAGGAAGTGGTGAATGAGGCCAAGGATAAGGCCGTCAATGCAGCCAAGGATGAAGCCGGCAAGATGATGGACAAGGCAAGTGATGAAGCTGGTAAGATGATGAATAAGGCCGGTGACAAAGCCGGTGAGGCCATGGATAAAACCATGGAAGGCGCTAAAAAAGCCGGCAACAGCGGCTGAGGTGGATCATAATAAACGTGCAGGTTGCATGTTCAATGTGTAATTTAAAGCCGGTAACCTTTGAGGTTACCGGCTTTTTTTATAAAATGGAATAATCTTCATCTGAACTTCCTCAACCCGGGGGAAATTTTTTGTCAAAAAACACGTCATCATTATCGTCTGTCTATCCGGTCTGCAATTCCCTACTCACAGGAGACCTTCCTTTGGTTGATGTGCTGCGATTGCCGGAATATCTTGAGCAACACCCTGAATTTCAAGCACAATATCCTTATCTGGTCGATTTGGCAAAAATTGAACGAAGTTGCTATCGATTAAAAACCGACCCGCCGCCAATCCCCGAAAATGTTGCACAACGGAGTGTCAATCCTGCCCTGGAATGTATTGGTGTTGATTGGTCGGGCCTGCCGGACATGCTGACCGATACTCGGAGGAAACCGGAACGCAGGCAGGGCCATGTGTTGGTTTATCGCAAACCCGATACCAATGAAATCATTGTCATTGAGGCAAGCGGACATGACCTGCTGGCCCTGAAACTGATTACCGATTCCATAGATTCCAGACAGGCCGCCGACGAGGGCGGTGTCCCTGTCGGTGTCGTCGATGATATCCTCTACAGTGCGGTGTATCGCGGCCTGTTGCTGGCACCGAAGTCAAAGCTCATGCGTGGCCCGGACTTCCCCCGGGGTGTTTTTACCGATGATGACCGGTTCAGAACTCCGACCTTTACCTTGCAATGGCATATCACCCAGGTCTGTGACCTTCACTGCCGTCACTGTTACGATCGCAGTGACAGGAAAACCCTGGAGCTTGGCGAGGCGATCAGGGTCCTTGATGATCTGTATGATTTCTGTGCCGACAACAATGTGTTTACTCAGGTTACCTTCACCGGTGGTAATCCCCTTCTGTACCCACATTTTAATGAGCTTTACAGGGAGGCTGCCGATCGCGGTTTTTTGACTGCGGTTCTGGGCAATCCCATGCCCAGACATCGGATCGAGGAGATGCTTTCCATACAGAAGCCGGAATTTTATCAGGTGAGTTTGGAAGGGCTTGCCGAGCATAACGATTATATCCGCGGCAAGGGACATTTCGAGCGTATTTTTCGGTTTTTAGACCTGCTTGCTGAACTGGATATCTATTCCATGGTCATGTTGACTCTCACCCGGGACAACATGGGCGAGGTTCTTGAACTGGCGGAACTCCTTCGAGAGCGGGTGGATCTGTTTACTTTCAACAGGCTGGCCATGGTCGGGGAAGGTGCCGACCTGGCCTCTGTTCGGCCAGAGGAATATCCTGCCTTTCTTGAGCGGTACATGGAGGCGGCGGCGACCAATCCCTGCATGCGATTGAAGGACAATTTTTTTAACCTTGTGCGCCATAAAAAAGCCATGCCCTATATAGGAGGATGTGCGGGCTATGGCTGCGGCGCCGCCTTCAATTTTGTTTCCCTGCTTCCCGATGGAGAGGTACATGCCTGTCGTAAGCTCCCCTCCCCCATCGGCAATATCAGCAGACAAACCTTTTC
This sequence comes from Desulfobulbaceae bacterium, assembly GCA_011322715.1. Lineage (GTDB taxonomy): Bacteria > Desulfobacterota > Desulfobulbia > Desulfobulbales > Desulfobulbaceae > DRLX01. Next base: position 1,037 of record DRLX01000046.1, on the reverse strand, counting down.
AGAGATATATCACAGCGAGATTGCCCGACATTATCGGGCCGGTTCTTCGGCCTGTAAGGATTGTGAAATCAGGCCGGTCTGCGGCGGATGTCCTGCGGTTTCCTATGGATTCGGTAAGGATATTTTCACCGAGCTTGATCCCTACTGCTTTCGTTAAACATGCGGCGATTTTTTGTTTCCCCTGATCAGGTTCAGGGCTCACGCATCACCTTGACCGGGAGGGAGGCCCATCATTTCCGCTCGGTTTTACGGCTTCGATGCGGTCAGGTTGTGGAATTTTTTGATGGTTGCGGCACAGTCTATCAAGTCGAAATTACAACTATTCAATCCAATCTGATCGAAGGAGCGATCGTCGGGCAATATGTCGCCAAACTTGATGAGCCCTTTCCCCTTACTCTTGCCCAGGTGGTACTTAAGGGGAAGAAAATGGATGTTGTCGTGCAAAAGGCAACCGAGCTTGGCGTCAACACCCTGATTCCCGTTATCAGTCGTTACTGTGAAGGGAGAACAAAGAGCACCGGCCGAGTCGCCCGGTGGCAAAGAATAGTGATCGAGGCATGCAAACAGAGCGGCCGCGCCGTGCCTATGCATATCGCGCCGGTTACTTCAATGGATACATTGTCCGTGGTTGACTATCGATATCGTATCTGTTGCTGGGAAAAAGAAAAACAATCACTTCTTCTGTCTTCCTATCTTGAAGTTGCCGGTGCTATTCTGCTTCTCATCGGCCCCGAAGGTGGCTTTCACGAACAGGAAATGGAATGGGTGCGGGATAATGGTTTTCACATAGTCACCCTCGGGCCGCATGTCCTTCGTGCCGAAACCGCTGCACTTGCCGCTGTGAGCATAGTTAAATATGTCGGCTCTCTTGCCGGGGCCGGTTGTTGATAACCATAAACAGCCCTTCCCCAACCTTTGCAATCATGCAGCAACTTCTTGACAGTTTTGATAAACTCCTTACTATTGATAAAACAGTTTTTCGTCTCGTCACTGATTTTTTCAAGGAGGTTTATCATGCAGAAATGGGAATGCCCCTG
>DRLX01000045.1 GCA_011322715.1 Desulfobulbaceae bacterium | reverse complement strand
TACGCGCAATCCTGGGTTTAGAGGGTACGATGGGAGGTCTGGCACTATCCACGATCTGGATATTGAGAGCGTCGGCGCCTAATGTGGCATCGATCTCCTTCGAACGCTGCAGGAGACTCTGGTAGATGGACTTATTGGTATCCACCTCACGGAGAAGAATCTTGTACTGGGTTGCCTTGTCATTGAGATCAATGGCCCGCTTCTTCTGTTCCTCGGTCCGGGCAGTAAGATATTCTTCCTTTTTGAGAGCAGTCTCATACTCGTTCTTGATGGAATCAATGATACGCTGTTTTTCAGCCTCTATCCGGTCGGCAATGTCTTTCATTTTGGCAGCCAGTTGCTGCATTTTCGGATAAGCTGGCTTAAAGGTAATACTCAGGTCCTGGTACTCCGCCTGCAGAGTGGCATACTGGGTTTTGAGTTCCTGAATGAGAGGATCATTAAGAATCTGTGGTAGATTCATGCTATTCTCACTAATGGCCTGCTGATAGGTTGCCTCTCTGTTTATCCTCTCGGTGCGGGCCTTTGCCAAGGCATCGTTTAACTCCTCAAGCTGCTTCATAACCAGGTTCAGCTTTGGATCCAGCGACACAAGGCCGACCCGGCGGGAAAATTCTGTCAGATCCTTTTCAGACTTTTCCAGTTTAACCTGGGCAGCGATGATCTTTTTCTCAAGAAATTTCCCTGCTGTTTTAGCAATATCCATCTGGCTGTCCATCTGCATGTTCAGGAACTCCTGCATAGCAGTATTGACGATGCGTGCAGACAGCTGTGATTCTGGTGACTCAAATGAAATCTCGATCAGCTCACTGTTGCGCACAGGAGAGACCTCAAAACTTTCCTGAAAAGATTTCAGGACCTTCTCATAGACTATTTGTTGCTGTGCCTCCTCGCTGAGTTGCTGCAGGGCCTTCTGGTCATCCTGAAAACGGATAAAATTTTTCACCGCCCTGACGATCCCTTTAATCTGAGAGCCAATGCTGCCTGCAGCCTCCTCCTCGGCAAGGAACGGATTGAACAATGGATTTTCATCCAATTTGAGTTTGGCGATAACCCGCCCTGCAAGTTGCTCGCTTTGAAGGAGCTTGACTTGCGTCTGCTGAAACTCCTTCATCTTAACGATATTGGTTTCCACGTTCTCGAACTTGGTGACATTCGCCCCCTGGCTGGAGACCTTGAGCACGCCTTTGGCAAGAAACAATGGCGTTCTTGTAAAGGTATACAGGGCCACTGAAAAGAAGGTGACCAACAGTACGATAATGACGATCCATTTTCTACGGACCAGTACATCTAAGTAATCTCGAAGATGGATTTCATCATCGGCTACGGGTATGACCTCCCGTACATCCACGGAGGGTAAATGCTGCGGGTCACTGCCCTGAACGACGGGCACATTCTCTGCGTCAGCCTGTATGTTCCGGTGTTCTTTCATTGAAGTTTGGTGTCCTGAATGTCTCTAGGGGAAGGCAATATCAATATAAGGCTGCAGGGGAGGGAACCAGCCTGTCAACATTTATCGCCGGCTGTACAACAAGTTACCTGGATTGACGATGCAATACGTTTCAAGTTTTTCTCCTACGATGCCATGGAGTTTTTTCCACAAGGCAGGAGTTGGTGGTCTGCGTTTCTGTTCACCATGCGCATCCGACGCAAGATAATGGATAACGTTCTTTTTGTGCAGCCACAGGGCCGTCTTCCTGGCATCAGCGCCAAAGCTGCCTAACAGGCTGCCTATATTCACCTGTACCTGCACAAGATTGTCCTGCACCAGTTCAACAAGTTTTTCAGGGCGCTGCTGAAAAATACGGACCCGTTCGGGATGGGCCAGGATAACTTTTTTTTGTCGACAGCGAAATAAATCGATTGCATGGAAAATGTCATCGGAAAGCCCCTGGAATTCAGGTTCGAGTAGATAACAGTCAGTGTCTGCCAAAGCCAGGAAGACACCGTTATCCAGACCCCGCTCCATATTCTTGTGCAGAGCAATCTCCATTCCGCCATATATCTCCAGGCCTATTCCTTCCTCCTCCACAGCCAACCGTAACCTCTCTATATTTTTACCAATCTTCTCTGCAGAAAAGGCCCAGGCCGTGCCGGGAATATGATGCGGCGTCGCAATGACAGCCTTTATGCCAGATTCCACGAAGCGGGCAGCCATTTTCAGGCTTTCATTCAAGTCGGCCGGACCGTCGTCGCAGGCCGGCAGGAGATGACAATGAATGTCTATAAAACCTGCCTGTGTTTTGTTCATTTCTCACCGTAAGATCTATGTCCTGGCTCCAGGTTCCACAATGCGTAGGAGACAAAAGCGGCCAGAGTTGCACAATAAAAAAGGTTGGCAGGTAGACGCCACGCAAAATCAACGGCTCCGTGAAGCAAAAAACCTGCTATAGAGGCCAGGGAGGTAATTCCCACCAGTGAGGAGCTCCTGATTTGAGCAAAAGGAGCCTGACGAATTTTCCATAAATGCCGAATCGCCCGTATCATCAAATACATTATCCAAAGAAAAAGAACCATCGCCATGGGAATACCAAGTTCTATGATCAATTCGATATACTCGTTATGAGCCCGGTCATAAAGGACAGTGCCGGGGAAATACTCAAGATAAACAGGAGACAGAAAGCGATATGACTCGAGCCCTGAACCGGTCCAAGGATAATCCTTGATAATGGAGAGAGAGGCCTCCCACAACCTGATCCGTCCTCGGCCGGTGGCATCGAGCAGGGCAAACTTTTTAACGATGGTGTCAAAACCTAGAATGGAACCAAAACCAAGCACGAGTAGAAGAATTGAGATAAACAAAAGGATTTTTCTCTTCCTGGCAAAAGGAAGCAGAGCAAGAATAATAAGCCAGATAAGCAGCATACTGAGAGTTCCTGCCCTTGAAAGGGAAAACAGGACTGCAAGCATGATGAGGGCGGTCGCAAGCCAGTAGAGAGGTGCCTGATCGACTTTTACTGTTAGCTTTTCCCTCAGGTGCCTGTGTTTTCGATGTTTATGTTTTTTCAGTTTTTTAGCGATATCTGACAACCGCTTTCGGTAAAAGCCAAGGCCAACAGCAAGGGCCACAGGCCAACAAAAGTTGAGGAATGCCGCATATTGATTCTTATAAATAATAGTACCACAGGCTGACTTATACGCATTTTTCAGCCAAAGGACGCCAAGAGAAGGGGAAACAACCTGCAAAATCCCATACATCGCCTCAAGGACACCGACAACAATCATCACCCGGAGAAGACGATCAAAAAAAATTCTGTCTCGCTGTTGCAGTAAGACCTTAAGACAGAGAAAGTAGATGAGAATAGCGAAATAATAAATTCCCTCCTTGCAACTAACCATTTGTGAGAAACTCAGTGACACCCAACGCAGATCAGTTCCTGCCAGTGTGTTGACCTGCGTTATGGCGGCAGCCCTGTGGGGCGATAATACCGCAACAAGGGATAAGGGAAGAGGCAACGACATCAAAACCACATAAAAAAGGATCACCAGGAAAGGAAGGATCCTGTAGAATCCAAGTCGATCTTCCAGTAGTGGAAGGTTCAGAAGCAGAAATCCGCCGCAACAAATAAGCAACGACGCGGTATAGATCCCTTGAACAAAAGGATGAGCAGCACCAAAAAGTAAAGGGATGGTAGCAAGCACGAAAAGAATGAAAAACTGGAGCTGTTTTTCAAACTGTAGTGGTCTGCTCTTGCGGCGGGACAAAGTATCTCTGCGCTTGAGGGGAAGAAAGAATATCGTCAGGATATTAAAGTGAGAAGGACAAGATGCGCGGATTATTGATCTGGAGCGTGGTAATTGACACCAGTCCCCATGAAACCGATGGAGAAGCCACTGCCTGAAGAGAACAGTCCCAGTCCACTGGACTCGGCAAATATAATGTCATGATCCTGAAGGAGCAGGTTGGATATCTTGCCAGACTGTAACTTACTGTAATTGATACTGACAACGTCCCTGGTTCCATCTTTTTTCAGACGGATCAGTTTTATCTGATCGTCGTCAGCATAACTCCTGAGTCCACCAGCCAGGGCAATAGCCTCCGTGACGGTCATGTTGCTCTTGATCGGATAGATACCGGGCTTACGGACAGCACCGTCGACAAAACAGTGGCCGGCCTCGGGAAC
>DRLX01000044.1 GCA_011322715.1 Desulfobulbaceae bacterium | reverse complement strand
GCCGGAGTCCTGGTACTGGCAACCGCCGATCCTGCAAGTCTCTATAGCTTTGCCAATGCACGCAATCAAGGCGCCCGTATCGATGGCTTTACCATCACCGGTGCTGATATCGGCGGTGGAATAGTGGTCAACGGTTTTGCTGATTTTCTTGATATTTCCAATAACCGGATAACCGGCAATAACGGCTTTTTCGGCGGTGGTATCCGGGTCGGTCATCCCGCGCTCACCCATGATGTCGGCGGTGTGACGGTTTTTTCCGATGCCGATAACGATAATGTTGATATCAGGAACAACTATATAAGCCGTAATGCCGGTTTCAGCGGTGCAGGCGGCGGAGTATCTCTCTGTAACGGTTCAGACAATTACCTGGTTACCGGCAATTATATCTGCGGCAATTTCAGTCAGCAGGACGGTGCCGGACTGGCCCATCTCGGCTTGAGCGATAACGGCGAGATTTCAGATAATATTATTGTATTCAATGAAAACTTCAACCAGGGAGTTACGGTCAATGGCGGTGGGATATCCATTGCCGGTAATCCCGCTCCCGGCTGTCCCATTGACCCCAATACCGGCCTTGCCGATCCGGCCTGTCTGGCCGATCCCCAGCGGGCCTTATCTCCAGGTTCCGGATCCGTTCAGGTTCTGCGCAACCTGATACAGGGCAACTCCGCCGGTGTCGGCGATGGTGCCGGTATCCGGTTAAGCCGGATAAACGGTCAGGATATGGCCGCATCACCTACAGATGATGCCACTTGGCACCATGTAGATATCATCAACAACATGATATTTAATAATGTTGCCGCACTTGCCGGTGGCGGTATTTCGGTACAGGACGCCCTGCGAACCAGGGTTCTGTTCAACTCCATAGCCAATAATGACTCTACCGGTACAGGAGCAGAGGCCTTTACTCCCGGTGTGCCCAGTGAGTCTACCCCTCTGCCGGGAGCCGGTGTTGTGTCGCGGGTGCACACTGCTGAACTGGCCGGATTCCTGCCTGCCGGAGAGGCCGCTTTTTCAGACCTTACCCTGCAGGACAACATCATCTGGCATAATCGTCAGTTTCATTTTCTGGTCGATTCCACGGATCCGACAAATGTTCTGAGTGGCCTCTGTCCGGATATCAACGGCTCCGTAGGCCTTGCCTGCGCTGGTGGTAATGCACCGGTTTACAGTGATTTTTCCGTGTTGCCTGCGGCCGGCGGCAGCCTGACATCCACCAATGATATCGTTTCCGGTGATCCGGACCCGGGATTTGTCTTTGAGTATGTCAACGGTAACCGGGCGCCGACGATCAATCTGCCGGAAAATACCACGGCCATCGCCGCGCCGCCCGCCTTTGATGAGGGCGGTAATTTTATCCGCCTTCGTTTTGGACCGTTGACCAGGATCAGGAGTTCCGCCGGTGATCCGAATATCGGTTCCCTGTATGGCGATCTTCATCTCCAGGCATCCAACAATGGCGGGGCAGCCATTGCCGGAATTACCGATGATTTTGATGGTGATTCGAGAAGCGACCCGCCGGATATAGGTGCGGATGAATTGTAGGGACAGCGTACAGTCGGCTGTAAGCTGCAATATTTGATCTGTTGATTGATGACGATCAACAGAAGAAAGGAGGACATCATGGCAACAGGGTATCATAGAATTATAATGAAAATCGTCCTCACTGGATCGCTGTTTTTTCTCGGGTCTTCCTCCGTCCATGCCGGTGTCCTGGTGCAGTGCCCGGGTGATGCCGATGGCTCGGCGACCTGGACCGGCGCCGAGGTTCAGCCTGCCCACACCAAGTGCATGCATCTTGGGGCAGGGGACGGGTTTGTTACCATGGCCGATGGAAAATTACAGTATGTGTTCGGTTTTTCCGACCTGACCGGAATTGCCGCCAACACTCCGACCGGAACGGCGGAAATTCTGGAAGCGGGTACCACTGCCGCCGGTTTTCCCGCCCCGCTCATTGTTCTTGACGAGGGGGATGAGTTTTATCTGACGCTGACCAATATCGGCATGTCGATGCGGCCGGACCTGTTTGATCCGCATACGGTCCATTTTCACGGCTTTCCCCAGGCGGCCTCCATTTTTGACGGTGTTCCCGATGCCAGTATCAGTATCAATATGGGCTCCAGTCTGACTTATTATTTCAAGCTCAACAATCCGGGCACCTATATGTACCATTGCCATGTGGAGGCTGCCGAGCATATGCAGATGGGGATGCTGGGAAGTCTTTATGTACGGGCGGCCCAGAACGGGACGGTGTTTAATTATAACGGCAAAGATTTCAACAAGTTCGCCTATAATGACGGAGATGGTTCCACCGGCTATGACCTGGAATATCCGATCCAGATCGGTTCCTTTGATTCAGCCTTTCACGACGCCAACCTCGCCGTGCAGCCGCTGCCCTTTGCCACCATGTTTGATAACTACTCCATGCTCAACGGCCGTGGCTATCCGGACACCGTCAATCCAAATCCACTGCCGCCGCCTGCGGAGAACGGCGGCAAGTTGTCCCAGATAGAGAGTACCTTGATCACCGCCTCGCCGGGGGAAAGTGTTCTGTTGCGTATTTCCAATCTCAATGTCACCAGAATGAATACCCTGGCTACTCTGGGCATTCCCATGCGGGTCATCGGCAAGGACGCCAAGCAGTTACGTGGGCCGGATGGGAAAAATCTTTACTACAAGACCAATTCCATCACCGTCGGTGGAGGGGAGAGCTATGACGTCATACTTGACATCCCTGCCGGCGCCAGTGGCAAAACTTATTTTCTGTATACCACGCAGTTGCATTATTTGAGTAATGATGCCGAACAGTTCGGCGGCATGATGACGGAAATACGAATTAATTAACGCATGGGAGGGTATGCGATGACAACGAGATTCAATCTGACCATGCAGCTGTCGATGGCTATTGTTCTGGCCCTGCTGTTCCAGGTATCCCCCTTGCAGGCACGCATTGACGGTATTACCGGTACCAACTTTACCCTGAGCGTTAAAACCGGCAGGGTTTTCACTCCGGACGGCGGTTCAATCCTCCTCTGGGGATATGCCGACGGTGCCGGTCCGGCCCAGTATCCGGGGCCGACCCTGATCGTCAACGAAGGCGATACCATTACCATTACCTTAAATAACGCGCTGACTGTGGCCGGAGCCAATCCGGCGCCCAACGTGTCCATACTCTTTCCCGGTCAGCGGGCGGAGGCCTCGACAACCGACCCCGGCGTTCCGGGAATATTGACCAGTGAGGCAGTCCCCGGTGGTTCAGTGACCTATACCTTTATTGCCGACCATCCCGGTACCTATCTATACTACAGCGGTACGGATCCGGCTTTACAGGTGGAAATGGGCCTGATGGGCGCGATTATCGTTCGGCCGTCCAGCGGTGCCGGCTTTGCCTATAATCACCCGGACACCGCCTTTGACCGGGAATATCTCTTCCTGCTCAGCGAGATGGATCCACGCATCCACGAGGCGATTGAATTTGATGGTCCCCAGTCTACCGCCGTCGGCCCATATCTGGCCAACCCTTTTCCCGTGGTCTGGTTTATCAATGGTCGCAATGCGCCGGATACTCTCGATATTCCCAATCTGCCGGTACTGCCCAATCAGCCGTATAATTCAGCGCCGATGATGCATCCGGGAGAGCGGGTACTGTTACGGGTCATCGGCGGCGGCCGGGACCTGCATCCCTTTCATCACCACGGCAATCATTCCAGGATTATTGCCCGTGACGGGCGTCTGCTAGCAAGCAGCCCCGGAGCAGGTCCGGATTTGAGTCATGAGGTTTTTACCATCAAGTCTGTTCCCGGCGAGACCGTTGACGCCATCTTCGAATGGACCGGTAAGGGGCTGGGCTGGGACATCTACGGTACGCCTGCGGATGGACCGCAGTTTGTCCACACCTGTGTAGATGGTAATGGCGATGATTTTGATGACACCACCCATGAATACTGCCCTGATCATGACAAACCGATTCCGGTGGTATTGCCGGATAATCTTGATCTTGCCTTCGGCGGTTTTTACAGCGGCAGTCCCTTTCTGGGCACTCTTGGTTCCCTGCCGCCCGGGGAAGGCGGTTTGAATCCCCATGGCGGCTTTGCCTACATGTGGCATTCCCATACGGAAAAAGAACTGACGAATTTTGATATTTTTCCCGGTGGTCTGATGACCATGCTTATTATCGTACCGCAGGGTGCGTCGATTCCTTAACAGTGGAGGTTTCTTTATGAACAGATCACTATCCGCAACAGGTAAATATGGTGGATACCTCCTTGTTCTGCTTCTGCTGTTGACGGCGGGCCCATCTCTAGCTGTCAATCTGGCTGCCGTCGAACGGACGTGGACGCCGCCGGACGGAGGAGCCGCAATCAGGATGTGGGGTTTTGTCGAGGATCCCGGCTCCTGCACTGCGCTCCCGAATTCCTGGCTGCCCGGGCCGATCCAGCAGGGCGTGGTCAACGGGACGCTTTCCATAACGCTTCGCAACTGTCTGAGTGAACCCGTCTCGTTAATTATTCCGGGCCTTGAGACCAACCTGACGCCTCAGACCTTTGTCGATGCCGGGGGCAGGACAAGGGTGCGTGCCTTTACCCATGAGGTGCCCGCCGATAACGGGACAACGGTCGTCACGTATAGCTGGAACAATCTTCGTGCAGGAACCTATCTCTATCAGAGCGGCAGTCATCCGGCCAAACAGGTGCCCATGGGACTCTATGGCGCGGTCACTGTGGGTCGTGATACAGCGGCGGCAAATGATGTTGTGCTTCTATTCAGTGAGATTGATCCGGCCCTGCATGGCGCTGCCGAGGCGGCAAATGCCAAAAATTATAAACCTAAATATTATCTGATCAACGGTCAATCGGCGCTGCCGGGGTCCGCGCCGCCGGTAGTTGCCGGGGGGAGAAATCAGAAAACCCTGCAGTTGCGATTTTTAAATGCCGGTCTGATGACCCATGTTCCGACCATCCAGGGCCCGTATATGACGCTTATTGCCGAAGACGGCTACCCCTATCCCTATCCGAGGCAGCAGTATTCGGTATTGCTGCCTGCGGGTAAAACCATTGACGCCTTGTGGAGTCCGGATGTCCAAGCTTCTTTTGCCCTCTATGATCGTCGTCTGTCCATGACCACTAACGGCACGCCGGGCGGCGGGATGCTGGTTTCCCTGAACGTGGCGAAAAAGTTTCCCTGGATACTCTATGTGCCCCCGATCATTCATGGAGGAATTGTCGTACCGTGAAAAAAATAAACGGACATCTTGAAGGGGGCTCATCGGTTGGTCGGATACCCGGAGGACGGCAGAGCAAGATCAATCCGTCTGCTGCGTTGCTGCTGGCTCTCCTTGTTGTGATGACCGGTTGTGCCGGGCAGGGGAAATCCGTTGATCAGGCGCGCCTGATGGAAGAAAAATGGGGCATTGAGATCACCATGCTGCACCTGACCGCCAACGGCTATATGGTTGATTTGCGCTACCGGGTGCTGGATGCGGCCAAGGCTAAAGAACTCTTTGTTCGCAAGAACAAACCGATGCTTATCGATCAAAAAAGCGGAAAAGTCCTGACGGTCCCCAATATGGGTAAAATCGGCCCGTTGCGCAATTCCAACGTGCCGAAGCAGGGGAAAATATACTGGATGTTTTTTAATAATATGTCGGGGCTGATTCACTCCGGCAGTACGGTGAGCGTCGTTATCGGCGCCTTTCGGGCCGAGGATCTGGTCGTTCGTTGACGGGTGGAAATGTTCCACCCATTAAACAGAAAACAAAAAACGTGAGCAAATACCCTATGAGAAAAAGCACATCTTTCATCACCTTTCTTCTTGCCGGTATGATCTGGCTGGTACCCGGCAGTGTTGCGGCCGGGAATATCAGTTCCGATCTTGCGGCAAGGCTTGCCCGGATGCGGGCGGATGAAATGGTGGATGTGCTTGTTTATTTTACTGATCAACTGGATGCCAAACAGTTTTCTCTGCCCCAAAAAGAAGTGCTCACGGCCGGAGAAAAACGAATCAGAATCAACAAGGCGCTGCGCAGCAAGGCTGTTCAGGCGCAGGCCAAACTGAAACAGTTGTTACTGAAAAACAAGGCCCGGAACTTACGGTCCTTCTGGATTGTCAATGGACTGGCTGCAACCGTCCCCGTTGCAGCGATTCAACAAATTGCCTCCCAGCCCGGAGTGGCACGGGTTTCCATCGACGGCAAGGTAAAACTGCCCGAGACAACGATTGCATCCGCCACAGCCGATGTTGCCTGGAATATTAATCTTACCCTGGCGCCTCAGCTCTGGAAGCAGGGGTATGACGGCAGTGGTATTGTGATCGGGATTGTCGACACCGGCGTTGATATGGAGCACCAGGACCTGCAGGCACGATGGCGCGGTGGGAGCAACAGTTGGTATGATCCCAACGGTGAACACTTGACGCCCTATGATCCTGACGGCCACGGCACCCAGGTTGCGGGTATTCTTGTCGGCGGAGATGTGAGCGGATCCGCCATCGGCATGGCTCCGGGCGCACGCTGGATAGCGGTCAAGATATTTGATGATGCCGGCAATGCCTCCTACTCCGATATCCATCTTGGTTTTCAATGGTTGCTTGATCCGGATAATGACCCCGTAACCGATGATGCTCCCCAGTTGGTCAATAACTCCTGGGGATTAAATGGTCTGGTCGGCCAATGTATAACCGAGTTTCAACCTGATATTCAACTGTTGCAGGCAAGTGGAATTGCCGTGAATTTTTCAGCGGGCAATGGTGGCCCCAATACGGGCACCAGTATCAGCCCGGCAAACTATCCGGAGAGTTTTGCCGTCGGCGGTATCGATGCCGCATTACTGGTTACGGATTTTTCCAGTCGTGGACCATCGGCCTGCGGCGGTGCTGTGTATCCGGCCCTGGTCGCCCCGGCGGTGGACATCCGGACGGCGGACCTTACCTTTGGCGGTCTCTTTCCGGACAGCTACGCCACGGTATCCGGTACCAGCTTTGCCGTCCCCCACATCACCGGTGCCATGGCCCTGTTGAAAAATGCCCGGCCCTGGATCACCGCCGCCGATCTCCGGCAGGTCCTGACCCTGTCGGCGGATGATCTGGAAGCGCCGGGACCGGATAATGATTCAGGCTATGGCCTGGTCAATGTCGTACAGGCGCTTAATCTCCTTGATTCGCACACCTGTACGGATGCAAGCGGTCATTTTTATTTTAACAGCGAGGGTTGCGATGGCGGCGGGCAGCCCGGTTTTAAGGCAATCGCCCCCATTATGCACCTGTTGCTCGGCAGGATGATTCCCAACAGGCACGGCGCTGGGAGTTTTCTGTCATCGGTGCCCGGCAATTCTTCGTCTCCCTGGTTAACCCCTACCCATGAGGTATCTTATGAGAGCACTATATAACAAATACACCCTGTTATGGTTTGTCATTACGGTCTTTCTCTTCATGGGCACGGCAACAAGGGCCCTGGCGGTATATCCGTCGATTGACGGTGATAATTCTTTTGAATGGATCACCAATGTCACGTTTAACACCATAGATAACACGACGGACGCCGATACCAATGGTTATGGAGATTACACCGCTGCTTCCACCACTGTTGCCCCGGGAACCACGTATCCACTGTCAGTCACAATAAAACCTGATACCGGCGAGAAAATCAGTGTGTTTTTTGACTGGAATCAGAATGAGGCATTTACCGATCCGGGCGAAGAGGTGGTGGTCACCCCCGATATTATACAGTCTCCGGATCCCAATTCATTCACAGCTACAATAAATGTCAATGTTCCGGTTACGGCCACCCTGGGAACGACCAGGATGCGGGTGGTACTCAGTTTTCTTAACGCCGACACGGATCCTGTCCAGAGTTCGGGTACGCTGCCCGCTGGTGAGGCGGAAGACTACACGGTTAATGTGAATAACGGCAGCGCAAATCCGGTGATTACCGCTACTGCGACTGCAAACGGAACCATAACACCTTCGGGAGCTGTTTCTGTAACCAGCGGCGCGAATCAATCGTTTACCATAGCTGCAGACCCCGGTTTCTTTATTGATGACGTGATGGTTGACGGAAGTTCGGTCGGCGTAGTGACGAGCCATACCTTTACCAATGTTGTGGCCGATCACACTATTCATGCAGTCTTTTCTTCCACGCTTAATCATACGGTTACCGCCACTGCAGGAGCAAATGGTTCCATTACTCCGGCAGGAACGGTGAGGATAGGCGACGGAAGCGACCAGACTTTTTTCATCCAGCCGGCCTCAGGATTTCTGGTGAACGATGTGAAGGTAGATGGTACAAGCGTCGGTGCTGTTTCATCCCATACCTTAACAAATGTAACCGCAGATCATACCATCAGTGCTGATTTTGTAGCAGATACGGTTGCAGCTGTCAGCTCCAGTGATTTCAGTCAGGAATGGATCACCAATGTGACGTTTGGTGCCATCAACAACAGTTCCAATGCCGAAGGATATGGCGCCTTTCTCGACAAGAATACCATCGTTCAGCAGGGAGGGGCATATCCCGTCGCCGTCACCATCCATCCCCAGGCCGATGAAAATATCAGTGTCTTTGTTGACTGGAACCATGACGGTGACTTCACCGATGCCGGCGAAGAAACTAAGGTGGTTGAACTTTCTCCGGCGGCAGGCCCCCATGTCGCCACCGTTACGGTACCGACCGGCGCCGTTCTGGGCACAACCAGGATGCGGGTCGTTGTCCGCAATTTTCTGGCGGCAATAAGTTCAGGCGATCTTGCCGCCGGTAATTCAGGTGGGGAGGCCGAAGACTATACCGTTGTGGTTGCCTCGCCGGTGCCCGCCATTGACGCCTCCCTGGGTGCTAATCCTGCTTTTGGAACCATAGCTCCACCAGGCCATACTGCGGTTGCAAGCGGCACAGGTGTGGATGTAACTGTCGATGTTGTTGATCAAGTGTACTTTATTGAAGATGTTCTGGTCGACGGGGTGAGCGTTGGGGGTCCATTCTCACCACTTCCTTATGTTTATAGCTTTACGGGAGTTGTTGTCACCCATACCATCCAGGCGGATTTCAGTAACATTCCCTTTCAAACCATCACCGCCACAGCCGGTCCGGATGGTTCAATTTCTCCTTTTGGCGCCTTGAAAGTACCTGTGGGGGCGAATAAGGTATTTATGATGACGCCCAATCCAGGTTTTGTGATCAAGGATGTCCAGGTTGATGGCGGATCCGTGGGGCCTGTGGAGTCGTACACCTTCACCAATGTTACCGCCGACCATTCGATTACGGCCATGTTCAGTCTTTTTGCCGAAATCACGGTTTCAGCCGGACCCCATGGAACAATTTCACCTGCCGGTGTCGTCAAAGTAGCGCTTGGCAACTCTCAGGTGTTCACTATTACGCCCGATACCGGTTATGCGATAAAAGATGTGCTGGTTGATAACGTTTCGGTTGGTTCCGTAGAATCCTATACCTTTACCAATGTGACCGTCCCGCATCAGATCTCGGCAAGTTTTGAAAAAACGTTTCCCTGGCCCATGTTTCTACCGGCAATCGTTAATGCCAACCGAGGGGCATAATGTATCATTGTTGTTTTATTTTTCTTTCTGTTAACCATCTTGGTAATTTTACATGCGATCTTTTATGAAAAGACTTATCTTCCTGTTGACGGCCACGACCCTGCTCCTTTCCTCTGTCTTCCTCTTGGCGGCGGAACCTGTGAAACCCGGCCCCAAGGACCGTTGTCCGGTCTGCGGGATGTTTGTTGCTCCTTATGCGGCATGGATTGCTCAGATTGCATTCAATGACGGCTCACGAGTATTTTTTGACGGCCCCAAGGATATGTTCAAATTTTATCTTAAGTTGCCCCAGGACGGAAAAAATCACAGCAGGAAAACCATTGCCGGAATATACGTGACCGAATATTATTCGACAAAAACGGCAGCGGCGGATACTCTGCTGTATGTGGTCGGCAGTGATGTCCTTGGTCCGATGGGGAAAGAGCTGGTCCCTGTAGCAGGGAAGGAAGCCGCCCGAATATTTGCCCGTGACCATGGGGGCCGTACCATTCTCACCTTTGACCAGGTTACGGATAAAATCCTTGCCGGACTATGAGACGAACGAATTGTTTCCTTTGCTTTATCACTCTCCTGCTTCTTTTGTCTGTTTCCCTTGCAGGGCATAGTCACTATGCAAAACGGCTATGGCACCAAAAAGAACTTCCGGCAGCGAGACAACTTGTCCATCGCCTTGGCCTGACCGATTTTGCCCTCTGGACCGAGGCGCGATATACCAGAAATCCTGCTCTGGCTGATTTTTTTGCTCCCTTCCAAGATTTTCCGGCGGCCTTTGAGCATTTTCCGTCCGGATCAATCATTACGCCTGCCATGCCGATTGTTGACACCCGGTTTCGTCTTCGTGCTTCAACGGTAAATTCCCCCAGATGATACGGTTGCTGAAGATATTGGAATTTGCGCTTTCCTCTCTCGCCCGCAGAAAATTCAAAAATTTTTCGATTATTGTTGTCTATTCGTTCACCATTGCCGTTCTTGCCTCGGTTCTCTTGTTGACCCATTCTTTAAAGAAAATGGCCATGGATGTCCTTGTTGACGGGCCGGACATCGTTGTTCAGCGACTATCGGGAGGCCGCCATGATCTTATTCCCGCAGACTATTCCGGGATCATTGAAAAAATACCCGGGGTGGGCCGGGTGCAACCAAGAGTCTGGGGGTATTATTATGACAGCCTTAACCATACAAATTACACCATGCTTGGTATTGACGAAGAGCGGCAACGATTTGTCATGGTTGATGGAAAGGCACCTGCCGATGATGATCAATGTATGATTGGACAGGGGGTAGCCGGGGCGCAGCATGCGGAGACGGGAATGGATCTCCTGCTGATCGACGGTAACGGTATCGGCTATTCCTGTGAGATATCAGGCGTGTTTAAGGCGGCATCGGATCTATGGACCAATGATCTTGTTCTTTTTACCAAGGACGCCCTGCGACGTTTTTTTGCCATGCCCGACGGGCTGGCAACAGATATTACAGTGGAGGTTTTCAATGCCCGGGAGGTGCCGCAGGTCGCGCAAAAAATCAAACGGCTGCTGCCCGATACCCGGCCGATAACCATTGATGAAATTCTTCACACCTATGAGTCAATCTTTAACTGGCGAAGCGGTCTGATGTTGACCATCTTCACCTCATCTTTGATTGCCTTTTCCATTCTGGCCTGGGACAAGGCCACGGGCATCAGCGGTGAGGAAAAACAGGAGATCGGTATTCTCAAGGCCATCGGCTGGGACACAGGAGACGTTCTTACCCTGAAATTATGCGAGGGGATGGTCATTTCAGCCACCTCATTTCTTGTCGGGGTATCCATGGCCTATGCCCATGTTTTTCTGTTGGATGCGCCGCTCTTTGTGCCGGTGCTCAAGGGCTGGTCCGTCCTCTTTCCCCGGTTCCATCTTGTGCCCTATATAGATGCCTATCAGATTATTGTTTTGGGTTTTCTGACGATACTTCCCTATATGGCAAGCACTGTTCTTCCCTCCTGGAAAGCAGCGATTACCGATCCTGAAAATGCGATGCGTGGAGTGTAAGGAATGGCAGGGACTATTCAGGTTGAGCGCATCAGCAAGTATTACAATCGGAACAGACCCGATGAGGTCAGGGCACTGTCTGAGGTAGACCTGACAATAGCGGCAGGGGAAGCTTTGGCTGTAAATGGCGCCAGTGGCTGCGGCAAGACGACCCTGCTCGGGCTTGTCGGTTGCATGTCGCGACCTACCTCCGGCAGCGTCCTGCTGGATGGCCGGGACGTGTCCAGGCTGCCCGAGAGATTTCTTGGCGATATCCGAAGGCGAACCTTTGGGTTTATCTTTCAGCAGCTCAACCTGATAAAGAGCATCAGTGTGTTGGAAAACACCTTGCTGCCCCTCTATCCCGGTAAACTTTCTATGAAAGAGATGAAAATACGGGCTGAAAGAATTCTTGCAAGGTTTGATCTTACTGCCCGGGCCGGGGTGAAAGTTTCACGGCTCTCGGGCGGTGAACAACAGCGGGTTGCCATTGCAAGGGCGCTGATTCATCAGCCGCAGGTTATCATTGCCGATGAACCGACCGCTCATTTAGACAGTGTCCTCGCTGCAGAATTGCTTGATATTCTTGACGAGTTGAACCGGGAGGGTAAAACCGTACTCATTGCCACCCATGATCCTTTTGTCTCTAATCACCCGCTGATAAACCGCGTCATCCGCATGCGGGATGGCCGTATCGTTGACTGATCAGGCCCATGATATTGCATCCCGGAATTCTTGCTCTGCTCCTCGGAGCGTTTGTTTCCCTGGTTCTGATTTTTTTTGCCGCTCTTGCCGGGGTGAAAATAATAGTGCACTGGGATCCTTCCTCCTCTTCGGCGGAACAGTTACTCCTTGAACGAACAACCTATTTGATTTCAACCATCGTCGGACTGGTTCTGTGCTTTTCTCTTTTTTCCGGTTTGCTTTTTCTCTATACGACTGATGATATTCATCCCCTCTTTATCGGTGCCATGTGCGCCACCGGCACCCTGAATGCCAACCCGATCGGCTGGAATGTTTTGCTGATAAAAGGGATTATTTTTTTTCTGGCCTCGTTGTGGGTGATTTTTAATGCCATTGATCAGCATTGTGAAGATACTCCGCTTGTCAGGAAGAAGTATGCGGCATTATTGATACTTACCCCTCTGCTGGCCATGGACCTGGTGTTGCAGTTCAGGTTTTTTTCCGGATTGCATCCTGAAAGAATTACCTCCTGCTGCGGATCCCTGTTTGCAACGGGGAGCGGTACGGCCGCAGGTGAGCTGGCTGGACTTCCCCCGGCGACAACCATGGTGGTTTTTTATGCGACCGCATTCATCTGGCTGTGCACGGTTCTTTTTTGTCTGGGCAAGCGGGCCGGTTGGCTTCGCCTTCTCCTGTTCCTGGAGTCCCTGCTGTTGCTTCCCCTTTCCCTCATCTCCGTCATTTCATTTATCTCTCTTTATGTCTACCAGATGCCCTCCCATCATTGTCCCTTTGACATGATTCAGAAAAATTATTCTTTTATCGGCTATCCGCTCTACATCGGTTTGTTTGTGGGGATTCTCTTTGGACTTGTTCCCGGTATCGGCAGGGTATTGGGGAAAACCACAAGTCTGAAACGGGAAATAGAAAAGCGGGAGAGAAAGTGGCTGCTGTCGGCCTTTGTCTTTTTTTCTCTCTTTCTTGTTCTCTCGAGTTGGCCTATACTGTTTGGTAAATTTCAGCTTTTTCCCCAGTAAAAGGCCACCTGCAGGTGGAATCTCCGGAGGTTGTTATGCATAAATCCATAAAAGATATGGCATCTCTCTATCTTATTGCTGCTATGGTGTTGTTTTTGTTCAACCTCCCTTCGGCACAGGCAAAACAGCGTTATGTCAGAACCCTGGAAAAATACACCATCCCGGACGTCACTTTAATCAACCAGGACGGGAAGACTATTGCCCTGAAACAATATCTTGACGATACCGATAAAATTGTTGTCCTTGAATTTATTTTTGCCACCTGCACTACCATCTGCCCGATTCTTTCCATCGGCCTGACTAACCTGCAGAAGAAACTGGGCGATGAGGTGGATGGCGCACAACTGGTTTCAATTTCCATAGACCCTGAACACGATACACCCAGAGTGATGAAGGAGTATTTGAAGCGGTATAATGCCGGACCGGGCTGGGATTTTCTGACCGGCAGCCTTGAAGACATCAACCGTACCATGCGCGCCTTTGACGCCTATGTCTCTGATAAAATGGGCCATCGTCCCCTTGTCTTTCTGCATGCACCGAAAGCGGAAACCTGGGTACGAATCGATGGGCTTTTGAGTGGCAGGGAGTTGAAGAAAGAGTACCTGCTGCTGGGAAAAAATAAGGCCCCAGCGAAGTAGTTAGGGACTGGCACGAAATAAGTGTGACGATTAGGCGCTCTGATTTGGGTTAGATTTGGACGATTCAATTGAGCAAAACCGCAGGCGTAGCAGTGCTACGTTGAGGATTTTGCGATTGCGGATCGTTCAAATATGGCCCGAAGCAGAGATGTATAAGTGTTATAGTTATTTCGTGTCAGTTCCTTAGGTTGAAGTTGATTGTTTTAAAGGTGGGGAACAATCCAAGTGGCGGAAGTTTTACCGTCATCGTTCTTTTTCAGGATAAAAGCGCCCTTGGCCAGGTATCGCTGGCCGGGTCCGTAGCTCAGGCGTGGATAGTTGATGGAAAAAATTGCCTTGGCATTGCCGTGGTCAAGGGCATCCATGAGATAGTCGCGATAGAAATGCCTCTTGATGTGCATTAACCCTTTGCCAAGCATCATACAGGCGTAATAGGTCTGTCCCAGAATTCTTTGTCGTTGCAGGGGAATCTTTCTGCTTCGCAGCCAGGGGATAATTCTGTTGAAGACGGCCTGTCGGTTTTTCGGCAGGATAAAGGGATGGGCCAGTTTGATTTGTGTCCCCGAATGGTCGACAAATAGAGGAGAAATGTCGTCAAGCAGGGAAGATGAGAGATAGACCCGTCCCTTGATCATTTTTTTCAGCTCAACAAAAGGCATCCGAGTGATTGCCTGTGTCGGCAGCCAAAGGATGAG
>DRLX01000043.1 GCA_011322715.1 Desulfobulbaceae bacterium | reverse complement strand
TATCGATATGACACTATTTTTTTTGTGCATCAACATCACCCGGAAAAATTCCAATCGTCGGGTTGCAATAAAGTGATACCGGTTGCACTCTATTACCACGACATCGCCTATACACACGATGTGTAAGAATTATTTTACAAATCAGTTATTATGAGTAAGACAATGGACTATCGGGACACCTTGAATCTTCCCAGAACCAAGTTCAAAATGAAGGCCAACCTGACCCAGAAGGAGCCGATGTATCTGAAACGCTGGGACAAGGAAGATCTGTACCATAAACTCCAGCAGGCGACCCAGGGGCGTCCCCGCTATATTCTTCATGACGGTCCTCCGTATGCCAACGGTAATATTCATCTTGGCACCGCGTTTAACAAGGTCCTTAAAGATATTATTCTCCGTTCTCGCAGAATGGACGGTTTTGATGCTCCCTATGTGCCTGGTTGGGATTGTCATGGTCTGCCTATTGAGCATAATGTGGACAAGGAACTGGGAGAAAAGAAAAATACCATTCCCCTGCTGGCAAAACGTGGCGCCTGCCGCAAGTATGCCGAGAAATGGATTAAGACACAGAAACAACAATTTAAACGGTTGGGTGTCCTTGGCGACTGGGATGAGCCCTACCTGACCATGAACTTGCAGTATGAAGCCGATATTGCGGCTGAGTTTAATAAATTTCTCCTTTCAGGGTCCGTTGTCCGTTCACGAAAACCGGTCTACTGGTGTTCCACCTGTAATACCGCCCTGGCAGAGGCCGAGGTCGATTATGGTGATCACACATCACCGTCGATCTATGTCAAGTTCCCGCTCAAGACCGATCCTGCTGAAATAGCGCCCGAGCTGGCCGGACGTCAGGTTTCCGTTCTGATCTGGACAACAACACCGTGGACCCTGCCGGCAAACCTGGCAATCGCCTTCCATCCCACTTTTGAATATGCAGCCGTTGAAACCGGTGGTGAAATCTGGATCCTTGCCAAAGAGCTTGTTGACCAATGTTTTACGGAGTTCGGCATTGAGGATTATCAGGTGATCTCTACCTTCGCTTCCTCACAATTGGAAGGCAAACATTGCCTCCACCCCTTTTTAGATCGGGATTCTCTTCTGGTTATTGCCGACTATGTAACCGCTGATTCCGGCACCGGTTGCGTACATACCGCACCTGGTCATGGTGCAGATGACTATTTGACCGGATTACGATATGGGTTGGATATTCTTTCGCCCGTGGATGATGCCGGTTGTTACACTGCAGAGGCCGGCAAGTATCAGGGCAATCAGGTACCGGATGTCAACAATCTGCTTATTGACGACATGACCGCCGAGGGATCCCTGGTCAAAAAAACCGATATCGTCCATAGCTATCCCCATTGCTGGCGTTGCAAAAAACCGGTGATTTACCGTGCCACCGAACAGTGGTTTATCTCCATGGAGAAAAATGATCTTCGCAAAAAGGCCCTCAAGGCCATTGACGAGGTCACCTGGACCCCGGCCTGGGGCAAGCAGCGTATTTACGGCATGGTGGAATCACGGCCGGACTGGTGCCTGTCCCGCCAACGCTCCTGGGGCGTCCCGCTTACTGTTTTGATCTGCGATGATTGCGGTGAGGTCCTGCAGGACCGTGAGGTCTGCGACAGAATTGAACGGATGTTTGCCCGGGAGGGCGCCGACGCCTGGTTTAAATATGAG
Organism: Desulfobulbaceae bacterium; assembly: GCA_011322715.1. Taxonomy (GTDB): domain Bacteria; phylum Desulfobacterota; class Desulfobulbia; order Desulfobulbales; family Desulfobulbaceae; genus DRLX01. The sequence goes on along the minus strand of DRLX01000043.1, from coordinate 1,725 downwards.
GCTAAAGACTTTGTCGGTGACGTCCGGTGCAAGTGCGGATCCACCAATTTTCGTAAGGAAACGGACATTCTCGATGTCTGGTTTGATTCCGGCACCAGCCATGCCGCCGTCCTTGAGCGGCGCAAGGAACTCCGTTCACCAGCCGACCTGTATCTTGAGGGAAGCGATCAGCATCGGGGCTGGTTTCAGTCCTCGCTGTTGACCTCGGTCGGCACCAGGGGCAGGGCGCCGTACAGGGGTGTGCTGACCCATGGCTATGTGGTGGACGGGCAGGGGAAGAAGATGTCCAAATCGGTCGGTAATGTTATCGCCCCCCAGGAGGTGATTGACAAGTATGGTGCTGAAGTATTACGTCTCTGGGTGGCCAGTGAAAACTACCAGGATGATGTCAAGGTCTCCGATGAGATCTTAAAACACGTCTCGGATGCCTACCGCAAGATTCGTAACACCATTCGCTTCCTCCTCAGTAATCTGGCTGATTTTGATCCGGATCGTCATACGGCTTCTCCGGACACCTTTACCGAGATTGATCGTTGGGCGCTTAGTCGTTATGCGGAACTGGTGCGGCGAACATCAAGGGCATATCGGGAATATGAATTTCATGCCATCTACCATGGACTGCATAATTTCTGCGGTACCGTGGTTTCCAGCCTGTATATGGATATCCTTAAAGACCGGCTCTACTGCTCTCTGCCTGATGATCCCAAAAGGCGGGCCGCTCAGACGGTGATATACCGGATACTGGATGGTTTGCTTCGTATGATGGCCCCCATCCTCTGCTTCACAACCGCCGAGGCCTGGGAGCATTTTCACGGTCTGTCCCAGGATGCGCCTCTTGAGCAATCTATTTTCTTTGCCCAATTTCCGACCGTTGAAGATATTACGGTTGATGCCGAACTTGACAGCCGCTGGGAGCAGTTGTTGCAGGTTCGCAGTGAAGTCACCCGAGTGCTTGAAGCCGCCAGGCGGGACAAGGTTATCGGCCTGTCTCTGGATGCCGAAGTTTTGCTCCAATCCAATGATAAGGACTTGGAGAAATTTCTTCGAGAAAATATTGAGCTGATTAAGGAGCTTTGCATTGTTTCAAGCCTGCAGCTTGTTGATACGCTTGATCAGGAAGGAAAAATAGAACTCGGCAGAGGGGACGCTTTGCCTGAACTGACCATTGGCGTCCACCCGGCTACCGGTAATAAATGTGAACGATGCTGGGTTATCGAGCCGTCGGTGGGTATGGATGCAGAGCATCCTACCCTGTGCGCCCGTTGCGTGGATGTTGTTCGTTCCTTAACCGACTGAGCGACCCGTGCTGTTTGCCACATGCTTTGTGCTGGTTGTCCTCCTTGATCAGTTGAGCAAGATCTGGGTGGATCATCATTTTATTCTATATGAGTCCCGGGAGATAATTCCGGGATTTTTTAATTTTACCTATTTGACCAATACCGGTGCGGCTTTTGGCCTGCTTGCCGGACATCCAAGCCGGCTCCGGCAGTTTTTTTTCATTGGTGTTGCCGTTATTGCTCTCTCTGCAATTTTTTTTATTCACCGGAAGATTAAAGGTATCAGCCGATGGTATACCGTCGGTCTGGCCTTGATCGGCGGTGGTGCCGTCGGTAACCTGCTTGATCGAATTCGCCTTGGCTCGGTGGTGGATTTTCTGGATTTTTATATCGGCAGCCACCACTGGCCTGCCTTTAATGTCGCCGACTCGGCAATAACTGTTGGAGT
>DRLX01000042.1 GCA_011322715.1 Desulfobulbaceae bacterium | reverse complement strand
TTTTTATTATCCGCCATCCATGAGAGTAACAGGCTCCCGGGTGCCGGTTCCATGCATATTGGTCGAACCGCATAGCATCTCTTTACAAAATCTGTCGTAAAAATTCCTTGGTCCGATCGTGCTGTGGATTGCGAAAAAAGGTGCGACTGTCGCTATCCTCAATAATACGGCCTTTGTCCATAAAAAGGATCCGATCACTTACCTCCCGCGCAAACCCCATTTCATGGGTGACTACGACCATGGTCATACCGGCCAGGGCAAGCTGTTGCATCACATCCAATACCTCGCCGATCATCTCCGGATCAAGGGCAGAGGTTGCCTCGTCAAAGAGCATGATTTTCGGCATCATGGCCAGGGCCCGGGCAATGGCCACCCGCTGCTGCTGGCCGCCGCTGAGCTGATGCGGATACCTGTCTTCCATCTCACCAAGTCCCACCTGATCAAGAAGGTGCCGGGAAAATTCCGCCGCCTGCCTGCGGCTCTTTTTCTGGACCAGCCGCTGGGCAAGGTCCACATTACCTCGCACGGTAAGATGGGGAAAGAGATTAAAGGACTGAAAGACCATGCCGATCTTTCGCCTGATTGCCAGTCTGTTTGCCTCATTCTCGTCCAGGGGAACACCGTCGATGTGGATGGTGCCGGAATCGATTTCTTCAAGGCCGTTTAAACAGCGCAGAAATGTCGACTTCCCGGACCCGGACGGCCCGATAACCACAAGTACCTCACCTCTCCCGACCGTGATGGAGAAATCCTTGAGAGCGACAACCGGACCGGGAAAGACTTTTTCAATTCGCCGGACATCGATAATAGGAGCGTTTCCCCCCTGCTTTGCCTGGTCGTTCATGAAACCTGCAGATATTTTCCGGCCTGATCGGCGACAAAGGAGAGGAAAAGCGCCACCACAAGATAAATGGCCGCCACAGTGAACCAGACTTCAAATGTGAGAAAGGTCTCGGCAATAATCGTCCGGCCCTCCATGGTGAGTTCGTACACGGCAATGGTACTGACCAGTGCGGAATCCTTGAGCAGAGAGACGGCCTGGCTGGTCAGGGGTGGAAGTATACGCCGCATGGCCTGGGGGATGATCACGGCCCGATAGGTATCAAAACTCTGCAGACCAAGGGCATGGGAGGCCTCCCACTGGCCGGTGGGAACGGCCACGATACCGGCCCGGATGATCTCCGAGGCATAGGCCCCTTCAAACAGACTGAGCGCCAGCACGCCGGTGGCAAAACGACCGATGTCGAGAATGGGCGCCATGACAAAATAGAGAAAAAATATCTGCACGAGAAGCGGGGTATTGCGGATGGTTTCCAGGTAGATCCTGGCCAGCAGGCGACCGACCAAGGACCCGGAAAGACGAAGCAGGGCAACGCCGAGTCCGATAAAGGCGGAAAGAAACAGGCTGAAAAAGGTTATTTCCAGAGTAACCAGCAAGCCCCGCAACAAAGGCCCCGGCCGCATATGTCCCCCGTCAACGGTCAACAGATAGGAAGGGATGGTTTGCCAATGCCAGTTGTAGCCGATCCCGGCGCTGCCGCGCAGGAGCAGATAACCACAGGCTGCCAGGACAAGAACAAACTTTGCCACATCAACAAGGCGATGTTCGATGAGCGGACTCCCTTTCATTATATGCGAAGGGACACAACCGCCATGAACGGGTGCTGCAACAGATTATCGGCGTGTTGGTTTTTGAGCAGCTCTATTGTGATCATTAAATCCAGGGGAGTTCTCATCTACATAATTTCTCATCTACACAACAACGGATCGTAACAGGAAACATGCTATTCAATTTGTCCTGCTATTTCAAGTTGCAGTTTCCTCTTTTAGTACCTTACTCCTGGATATCTGTCACAAAAAACAGGTGAGCGTAGACTTCGAGAAAATTTTGTACATAACTTCCATATTGTTAATGGATTATCTTGTAAAATATATGAGTAATAAAATGTTGCGTATTCTGTAGGGGCGAATTTATTCGCCTGCTCTACCAATATGGCGGCTGAAGCCGCCCCTACAGTGCTTGGGTTACGGGTAAAACCCACCTTAACTGTTGAACGCAATCTTCAGGTTGCCCCTGTCCCGGTCATGGAGTAGTCTGTGACGGCTAAGAAAAAACTTCGACCTGCTGCGTCGTGTGTCCCGTTTTCCATCAACCATCATTTCCGTGACGAATATTTTCCATGGATCCATTACTCACCCTTGACAGACTCTGCCTTTCTTTCCTCTCCGATCAGGAACCAAACGGGGCAAAGGAGGTGCTGCGCCGGGTTTCTTTTCAAATAGATCCAGGCCAAACCCATGCCCTGGTCGGAGAATCAGGCTCCGGTAAATCCGTGACCGCAATGACCATCCTGCGTCTTCTTGAAGAGACCAGCCGTATCACGACCAGCGGCAGGATTGTCTTTGACGGCCGTGACATGTTGCAGTTGTCCATGCCTGAGGTCCGCCATATCCGAGGCAATGATATCGCCATGGTCTTCCAGGAGCCCATGACCTCGCTCAACCCTGTATATACCATAGGTAATCAGTTGCTCGAGCCACTACTCCTGCACAGAAATATGTCTAAGGAAGAGGCATGGGACCAGGGGCTGCAGCTGCTCAGCCGCTGCGGCATCAAAGAACCTGAATATCGGATGAACGCCTACCCGCATCAGCTCTCCGGTGGTCAGCGGCAACGAATCATGATCGCCATGGCCCTGGCCTGCAGGCCGAAGCTGCTTATTGCCGACGAGCCGACCACCGCCCTTGACGTAACCATTCAGCGCCGGATCCTTGATCTGCTCATGGACATTCAGGCTGAATATCATATGACCATCCTGCTGATCACCCATGATCTGCCCATGGTCAAACGGATTGCCGATTCGGTTTCCATCATGTACCAGGGGCGTATTGTCGAACAGGGTGCGGTGACAAAAATTTTCAAGAGCCCGGAAAATCCCTATACCAACCACCTGCTCACCTCCCTTCCCGATACGACAAACACACCGCGCTCCGGCGGCCCCACCCTTCTTGACCTGCAGGATATTCACTGCCGTTTTACCCTCTCCAAGAGCAAGGGGCTGTTTTCCAGAGGGAAAAAAAATGTCCTCAAGGCCGTGGACGGTGTCAGCCTGAAAATTGCCGAAGGCACTACCCTGGGCGTGGTCGGTGAATCGGGTTCCGGGAAAAGTACCCTGGCCCTGTGCGTGCTTCGCCTTATCTCCTGTCGGGGCAGGATACTGTACCACAGAGGAGATACCGCCATTGATCTCGGAACCCTCACCGGCCCGGGGATGCGGCCGCTGCGAAAAGAGCTGCAGATTGTCTTCCAGGACCCTTTTTCCTCCCTGTCTCCCCGGCTCTCGGTTGAACAGATCATCGGCGAAGGGCTGAAAGTGCATAAAATGGGCTCCAAAAAAGAACGAAAAGAACTCGTTGCCCGGGTCCTGGAAGAGGTGGAGCTTGAACCGGATATGGCGGCCCGCTTTCCCCATGAATTTTCCGGGGGCCAGCGTCAGCGCATCGCCATTGCCAGGGCCCTTGTCCTGCGGCCCAGGCTGCTGATTCTCGATGAGCCGACCAGCGCCCTGGACATGACCATCCAGGCCCAGGTAATCGACCTGCTCAGGCGGCTGCAAACACGACACAACATGACCTATATCTTCATCACCCATGACCTGCGGGTGGTTCGCTCCCTGGCGGACACCATCGCGGTTATGCGCCGGGGCAGGATTGTGGAGCACGGACCATGCGACCGGCTG
>DRLX01000041.1 GCA_011322715.1 Desulfobulbaceae bacterium | reverse complement strand
TGTGCCCAAGGACATGGTGCACGCGGACCGGGAAAAGTTCATCGGCTGGCCGCGCACCACCTGGCTGCCCTATCTGCAGCGGGTGCCGGAGCAGGAACAGCAGTGTTTCCTTGGGGAAGTTGCCACGGCATATCTTGGCAAGGAGCACCAGGGCGAGGTGCACACGCCCATGATCCGTCTTGAATTTCTGGCCGGACGGCCGGGCTGATTTCCGGCACGCTTACACGCCGAGGTAGCGGCAGCGCACCTTGTCGGTGAATGCGGAAAACGGTTTTTCCGCCTGCCAGACCACCCTGCCCTTTTCCAGGATGAGACAACGGTCACTGATGGCCAGCATGGCATCAATGTTGCGATCAGCCATCAGGATTGCCATGGAACGCTTTTTCAGCAGGGCCAGGCCCTGCCATATTTCCTCACAGAGGATAGGGGCAAGCCCCTCTGTGGCCTCGTCAAGCAGGAGCAGGAGAGGATTGATGACCAGAGCGCGGCCAATGGCCAGCATCTGCTGTTCGCCGCCGGAAAGTTCGTTTCCGCGATGGTCGTGGCGCTCACGCAGGCGTGGAAAAATGGAAAATACCCGCTCCGGGGTATAGGGATCCATCACCCTGCCGTAATCGGCGGCCACCGTTTCCATGTTTTCCCGCACGGTCAGGGAGGGAAAAATCTCCCTGTTCTCCGGCACATATCCTATGCCAAGGCGGGCAATTTTATAGGGCGGCAGGGTGTGAATGGCCCGTCCGGCAAAGGTGATGCTGCCATGGGCGGGAGGGGTCAGGCCGATGATGGAGCGCATGAGCGTGGACTTGCCCATCCCGTTTCTGCCCATGAGCGCCACCATTTCACCGGCGCCCACATGCAGCGAAATCCCATGCAACACCCTGGCCCGGCCGTACCTGGACTTTATATCGTTCAGAACCAACATTTTGACCCCAGATAGGCTGCCTGTACCTCGTCATTGGCCCGTATTTCTTCGGGCCTGCCTGTGGCGATGATCCGCCCCTGCACCAGCACGGATATCCGGTCTGCCAATGCAAAAACCGCTTCCATGTCATGCTCAACCAGCAGAATCGTCGTTTTTCCCTTGAGGGCCTTGATTAAACGGGAAAGCTCGCGGGCGCTGCCCGGCCCCATCCCGGCCATGGGCTCATCCAGCAGAAGAAAGGATGCACCGGCGGCAAGGGCCATGGCCATTTCCAGAAGCCGCTGTTCACCATGGGCAAGATTTTCAGCCCTGATGTCGGCCCGGCCCGCCAGACCAAGCTGTTCCATTATCCGACGTGCCGGACTCTGCAGACATTCGTCACCATCCGCCCGGCGCCAGGAGGCAAACAATCCTTTATCTTCACCCGCCTGCACGGCAAGTTCAATCGTTTTCCGGACGGTAAATCCGGGAAACAGGGAGGTGATCTGAAAAGAACGGGCCAGGCCGAGTCGGGCCCGTTTATGGAGCGGCTTCCGGGTGATGTCGCGCCCGCAAAAATAAATACGACCCTGATCAAGGGAAAGAAGGCCGGAGATGAGATCAAGGAGGGTGGTCTTGCCGGCACCATTGGGCCCGATCAGGGCATGCAGTTCTCCGGTCCGAACGCTGAGATCAACATCATCACAGACCCGCAAGCCGCCGTATGCCTTGGCAACTTTGTTCAGTTCCAGCACCGGGCCGGTCATGATCGCTCACCCTTTTCAAACAACAGTCCGTAAAGACCGGAACGGCCGAAAAGGACCACCAGAATGAGAAACGGGCCGAAAATCACCATCCAATGATCGGTGTACATGGCGAGATATTCTTCCAGAAAAAGAAGGACAACAGCTCCAAGGACCGGGCCGAACAACCTGGCCATGCCCCCGACCAGCACCATGACCATGAGCTCGCCTGAACGGGTCCAGTGGAGTATGTCCGGACTGACGAATTCCCCCTGGTTGACCAGCAGCGCCCCGGCAAGCCCGGCAACGGCACCGCTCAGGCAATAGGCGGAAAGCTGGTAGCCAAGGGGTGCAATGCCTAGGGCCTGCAGCCGCACGATATTTTCCCGCCCGGCAATAAATGCCCGCCCGAACCGGGCCTGCAGAATCCGGTGCATGAGAAAGAGAACAATAAGGAGGATCACCAGGCAGAGATAATAAAAAACCTGGTCGTTGTCCAGGTCCAGGCCAGGCAGAGTATTGCGGCCATACAAGGAGATACCATCAGAGCCGCCGTAGGCATCCAGGGAGGTAAAGAAAAAATAGACCATCTGGGCAAAGGCCAGGGTGATCATAATAAAATGCATTCCCCTGGTGCGCAGACTGATCAGGCCGGTAACAAGGGCAAAAAGGGCGGCAAGGACAATGGCAAGCGGCCAGGCGATCAGGGCCGAATTCCAGAAAGATCCAGGGAGCAGCAGGCCTAAAATCCGGCTTCCAGCCTGAATATGGTACAGTAGAATTCCTGCGGTATACCCGCCGATTCCCATAAAAACGGCATGACCCAGGCTGACCAGACCGCCGTAGCCAAGGATCAGGTTGAGGCTGGAAGCAGCCAGCCCATAAATAAGGGCGCGGGTCGCCAGGGAAAGGAGATACTGCAGACCGAAAAAGTCAAGCAGCTGCGGCAGCAGAAGGCCAAGACAGAGTATGGCCGTCGGCAGGATATACTTTTTTACCTCCATGGCACCGGCTATTCCCGGGCCGGAAAGAGACCGGCAGGCTTGACGCTGAGGACCAGGGCCATGAAAATATAGACCGACATTGAGGCAAGGGCGGCGCCCATTCTGTCCGCCGAGGAAGGAGAGGCGAGCAGAAGCCGGAACAGCTCAGGCAGAAAGGCGCGGGCCAGGGTATCCACCAGGCCGACAAGAACGGCGCCGATGAACGCGCCCCGCACCGAACCGATACCGCCGATGACAATGACCACAAAGGTGAGAATCAACACGGAATCGCCCATACCTGCTTCTACGGCAAAAAGCGGCCCGGCCATGACCCCGGCAAGACCGGCAAGCAGGGTGCCGAGGCCGAAGATCAGGGTATAGAGCAGGGGAATATTGACGCCGAGGGCACCGATCATCTCCCGGTTGGTGGCCCCGGCCCGAATCCGCATACCCAGACGGGTGCGGGAAAAGAGCAGGTACAGAAAAAGGGCGACCAGAATACCGACAAGGATAATGGCCAGCCGGTAGACTGGATATTGGAGTCCACCGAAGAGTTCCACCGAACCGGCCAGCCGGGTCGGCACCTCCATGAACAGGGGACTGCGGCCCCAGATCATCCTAATCAGTTCATTGAAAAAAAAGATCAGGCCAAAGGTGGCCAGCACCTGATCAAGATGGTCCCGGTGGTACAGCCTGCGCAGAATAAGAAATTCAACCAGCATACCGGTCAGGGCCGCCGCAGGCAGGGCCGCCGCAACGCCAAGGAGAAACGAACCGGTTCGCGCTGTTACTGTTGCCGCCACATAGGCGCCGATCATATAAAAACTGCCGTGGGCCAGGTTGATCACCCGCATGATACCGAAGACCAAAGTCAATCCGGCGGACATGAGAAAGAGCATAACGCCTAACTGCAGCCCGTTGAGAATTTGTTCAAAAACGAGCATGAATCAGGGGTGCCTGGTATGATTTGTTATGCAAAAGGAGAGAGCAGGCAGCACATTACATCTTGCACTGTCCCACATAGGCATCAATATGATCATTGAAGACCTTTTTCAACATCCGGTTGGTATAGCCGCCGTCTTTTGCGGCCATGACCCGGCGCACGTAAAAATCCTGGATGGGAAAATGATTGGGCCCGAAGCGAAAAGTCCCCCGCACACTGGTGAAATCAGCCTTTTCCAGGGCACGCCGAAAGTCATCCGTTCGTGACATATCTCCTTTCACCGCTGCCAGGGCCGATCCGATCAACCGGGCGGCATCATAACCCTGGGAAGCAAAAAGGGTTGGCGTGCGGCCATATTTCTTTATAAAGGCGGTAACAAACCGTTCATTTGCAGGCGTGTGAAAATCAACGCACCACTGGGAGGAATTGATCACCCCAAGGGCTGCTGCGCCGACGGCATGCAAAAGCCGCTCATCGGTGGCGGCAGGCCCCATAAGAGGTATGTCCCGGCTCAACCCTGACTGGGCATACTGTTTTAAAAAGTTGATTCCCATGCCGCCGGGCAGGAAAAAGTAGACGGCGTCCGGTGCGGCCGAACGGAGGGCGGCTATCTCGGCCGCATAATCGGCCTGGCCAAGGGTAGTGTAGAGTTCACCGGCGACCTTGCCCTTGTAATAACGTTTGAACCCGGCCACGTTGTCCTTACCGGCAATATAATTGGGCGCGATGATAAAAACATTCCTATATCCCTGCTCGGTGGCATATTGGCCGATAACCTCGGAAAGGTTGTCCGTCTGCCAGGAGACATTAAAATAATTTTTATTGCAGCCCTTGCCGGCAAGCCGGGAGGGACCTGCATTAGGGCTGATAACAAAGATTCCCTGGCGCACGACCTTGGGCACTACCGCCATGGCCACGTTGGAAAAAACAAGGCCGGTCAGGATCTTTACATGGTCCTTTTGTATAAACCGCTCGGCCAGCCGGCGGCCATTTTCCGGTTTACGGCCGTCATCGCCGACCAGCAGCTTTACCGGGATACCACCCAGCCTGCCGTTTTCCATATCAATGGCCAGTTGGAAACCGTCCCGGATCTCCTCGCCGAGATAGCCTGCCTTGGTGGACAGGGTGGTTATCATGCCGATCTTCACCGGTTGCACGGCCATTGCCGGCAAAGCGGCCAGGACAAGACATAATGCGCTGAAAAATACAAAAAATCGTTTCATGGAAATTCCCTTCTCAGTTGGTTCCTCACTCCTGAATTTACGTCATAAAAAACAAGAAATTTCAGGATTAAAAGTTATTATATCAGTACGTTATTTCGTTATCTTGCATCTGCATCATAAATGTTGCATATCTTTGTAGGGGCGAATTTATTCGCCTGAGGATAGCGTTATTTTATCCGGCATGCCTTCCCCAAGGCGGCTGAAGCCGCCCCTACGGGCTTGGGTTGCGGGCAAAGCCCGCCTTAGATTATTCGCCAATTATTTTCACCAACACCCGCTTTTTGCGGCGACCGTCAAATTCGCCGTAAAAGATCTGCTCCCAGGTGCCGAAATGGAGTTTGCCCCCGGTAACGGCGACCACCACCTCCCGGCCCATGACCTGCCGCTTCATGTGGGCGTCGGCATTGTCTTCATAGCCGTTATGGCGGTATTGGTCAACCGGCGTGTGCGGTGCCAGTTTTTCCAGCCAGATTTCATAGTCATGGTGCAGGCCGGATTCATCATCGTTGATAAAGACCGAGGCCGTGATATGCATGGCATTGACCAGGCATAATCCCTCCTGTATGCCGGACTCGCGCAGACATTTTTCCACATCGGAAGTAATATTGATAAAGGCCCGGCGCGTGGGCACCTCGTACCAGAGTTCCTTGTGATAACTTTTCATTCCATCCCTTCAGTTTTTCCGTTAACCATCTCATTCTCCTGTATCCACTCTATGATCCGGGCAAAGGGCAACTCCCGGCAACTACCAAAGAGAGCCTCTCTTGTCAACTTTGCTTTTATCAGCATAGGTGAAGAAATACCGCAGAGAAAACGGGCCGCCTGGCGCCGGTTCTGCAGCGCCTCGGGAAATTTTTCC
>DRLX01000040.1 GCA_011322715.1 Desulfobulbaceae bacterium | reverse complement strand
CAGTAACTGGCAGGGAAAGTTTTGCTCTGATTCCAATGAAAAGGGATTGCTCAATCTGCTTGGACAGTTGGAAAAAATCTCCGGTAAGAGAAAAAGAGCCGGGGGAGAAGTATCGGAGATCCGAAAAAAGGCGAGAGTTATAAGAAAATTACGAAAGTATGATGATTGTCGGGCTGAAGATGCCCTGAGAAAACTGAGCAAGGAAGATGCATGTGAAGATACCGGCGAAGGGGATCTTTTTTGTCTGCAATGGGTCGCCAAGGCAAGCCTTGAAGAAATGGAAGCTAAAGCGGATCTGAAAAAGCTGTCACCGGATACTCCTTTTGCCGAGCAGAAGAAAATAATAGAGAAGTATACAACCCGTCCCTATAAAAATGATTTTGCCCTCCAGCAGGTCAAACGATATCTTGCCGGGCAGGCGACAAGGAAACCGAAAGTTTTTCTGTCACTCATGACCCGGTGCTTTCCTGATGATCCCCGGGTTGAGAACCTTCTTAAACAATATCCGCAGCTGGCGCATCGTTGTCTACAAGAGTGTCTGGATTCCACGGACCCTACCGTTGCCTGGTGGGGAATTAATCTGGCCCGAATTCTCGGGAATCCTGATTTCCTCAAGCGGGCAGCAGAAATCGCCTTTGAAGGCAAGGGGAATATTGATTATTCCGATAAGGCGGCCCTTGAAGAGTTGAGAGTGATGGCCATCGGTTATTTCAGAGATTTTGAATCCAGGGCGATACCCTACTATAAAATGGTATTGTTCAGTGATTTTGCCAGGGGCAAGGAATATATCATCAGTGGAATCCGTGATCTGCACAATCCTGCTCTGTATGCTCTTTTGAAAGAATTTTTAGTTTCCCTGCAGCAACAATCCTCTCCTGCAAGCAGACTCCTGGCTAAACGTCTTCGTTCAAAGATGGAAATGATGGAGCACATGCGGAAATGAAAAAGTTTTTTTTGGTTCTTTTTTTCCTGTTCTTGTGGACTGCGCCTGTTTTTGGCGGATATTGTCAAAATGGTGATAAAGGTTTTAAGAGCAGCGCAGCCATAGGGAGATATCTCAACGATCTTGCCGCAAATTCCTCCGGTTTTGCCGTGACCCGAGTCATAGGGACAACCCAGGGATCTCCTGGTCGGCCCGGGAAAAAAATAGTTGCTCTCTTGATAGGGAAGAATGCTTCGTGGAGCGACAATAGAAAACCAACCGTTATAATTACCGGCTCCATCCACGGCAATGAATGGGCTACACCGGAAGTCTGTATTGGGATTGCGGAATATCTTCTGGACAATAAAGACAACGACTCCCCCGCCCGGGATGATAAGGGCTTTATTATCAATGACGATGCAGTCCGGGAGCTGGATCAAGCCCGCCGGCGTTCCATCGACAATACAAGTTCTGAACCGGACCGGATAAAGGCTGCAGCACCTTTGCAGGATAAGTCGATTGTTCCCCGGATCGTCAGTGTACGTGAATTACTGCAATCGATTCAGATTATTATAATTCCAGTGCTTAATCCGGCTGGTTATGATTATTGTTTCTTACCGGAGGGCAGAGCCTCTTATTATGGGGCTGGATGGCGGGAAAACCGACGCATTCATGATCCGTTGACCAATAGAACAATCTGTTATCGGCAGGATGGCACCGCCTATGATACACCGCCGGCGGATGCTGAACATTGTTTTCTTGCCGACTATGATGATGAGGGAGATGTGGAGGAAGAAAGTGTGATTGTCTGTGAAAGCAGGGATGATACAACCATTCATCTCTTTCACCCCGAGCTGAGTGTGGCGTCATCTGAAATGTTTGATGCCGTCTATCGCTCCAGCGATCCTGAGAGGGTCATCTGTGCATCGCCTCGGCGAAGAGTCTGGAAAACTCAATGGGCCGCCGATGATGAAACTCCTGTGAAGATGGCGGTAGCCCTTGCTGATGGATATCTTGGCGAGTCACAGGGTGTTGATCTCAATAGAAATTTTCAGTATAAATGGGACCTGACCAAAGACCAGAAGCATCTTTTTATCCGCAGCCGTTCCTTTGGTTCACGTATTTATAGAGGGGAGAGGAAAATTTCCGAGAATGAGACCAAGGTTATGGAAAAACTCGTGGCGAAAAAAAATGTTGTCGCCCTCATTGATTATCATTCCGGTTCCACGCAGGTACTGTATCCCTATGCCTATTCGACCGGGGCGCGGGTCGAGGGAACTTTTCTCGGCGGCAAGAGTGGAAAAAGTGATCTGGAGGTCTTTCGACGGATAACCAAAAAAATTGCCTCCATACTTAATCGTCATGACAGAGGCGACAAAAGTATCGTCAATTTTACCGCAGCACAGAATTACAATAATACCAGCGTTGCAAGTGGAGTTGCCCGGGATTGTTATTATCGAACTGAAAAAATTGCCGCCATAAATATTGAAGTTCACGACAAACGATATATTTATGGAGATGAAGAATTTCGGTCCATTGTTCCAAAAATATGCAGGACCAATGTTCCCGGCGCCGTCTGGTTTTTGTTCTGGGCTGCCGGCTTAAGCGACAGGTGAGTGCCCGGTAATCGCCTTGATAATACGTTCCGCCGGGACGGATTTGACAAAGCGTCCCGCCTTGTTTTGATAGACGCGTCAGCCCATGCCGTAGTTACTTTGTCTGTCATCCTCAGGATCAACATCTATTCCGTTTACGCGGACGGTCGGCGAGCCGGGGAATTTTTCCCGCACAGCCATGGCATCCGTTGCAACTTCGACTTCTCGTACCTCGGCATTGTCAATTTCATTTTCCTGCAGCAGGGAATCAACCAGATCCCGCATCGGGCGTTTACTCGAACAACCAGGCACTGTAAGGATTTCAATCAATTGTTGTTTGGACATTATACCTCTCCGGGTGAATGTTTCAGTTGTGCTTCAATTTTCCGGTTCAGCTCAATCAGTTTTTCGTAGGTGGCATCAGTGGGATCAATCTGCTGGAGAAAGTCAGACTCCTTGAGCAGCTTGAGCACGGCTTCATTGTGTTCAGCCTGCTTGATTATGGCCGCCAGATGCGGCAGGTCCTCCCGTGCTGTTTTTTTTCAAGTCGGCGGGCATGACTGCTTATGACCATGGAACCGTTGAGAATATAATGGGAAACAACATCCAGTAACTGGTGCAGGGCAGCTGTCAGATTGGTGTGCAGTTGTGCCTGATACCTGAAATGGAGAACACGCCTGTTGCGTTCAATAAGAAGGCCGAGCAACAGGCCGCATATCCCGCCGAAAAAGGCAAAGGCAATGGTCATCGGCAGCATATTCGGCGCAATAATTGCGAGAAACCCGACATCACCGAAGTTTTGGGGTTGACTGGTCAAGGGACCTGGGCCGGTCAACCGATTCACCAGCATGACATAGGGATGGACGATGATAATTCCCGCCAGAATACCTGCCAGGGTGCAAACCGTTTTTCGGTGGTTGTTCATGTATGTCACCTGCGTCGGCGCTCAACCATCTGCAGGTAAATCCCATAAATAACAGGAAGAACCAGCAGGCAGAGTAGGGTAGTTGTGACCATGCCGCCGACCATGGGGGCGGCGATGCGCTGCATGACCTGGGACCCTGTTCCCGTACCGAAGAGAATGGGCAGCAGTCCGGCGATGATGGCGGTGGCGGTCATGGCAATGGGGCGGACACGTCCGGCTGTACCCGTGTAAACGGCGGTCATGATTTCCTTACCGGTCAGTTTGCCGTCTTCTGCGTGTTCTCGTTGTCGTTTGAGCGCCTGGTCGATAAAGGTCAGGACAAGGACCCCTATTTCAGCGGCGACTCCGGCAAGGGCGATAAATCCGACTACGATGGCCACGGAGAGGTTGAATTTCATCACCCATATCAACCAGATGCCACCGACCAGGGCAAAGGGAATGGAAAGCATGACGATAACCGGCTCGGCAAGGTTACGAAAATTAAAGTAGAGCAGTAGGAAGATCAATACCAGGGTGAATGGGACCACGATGCGCAGCCGTTCCGCCGCCCGTTCCATATATTCAAACTGGCCGGACCAGTTGAGGGTATACCCTGCCGGCAGGTCGAGCTTTTCGTCGATTATTCTCTTGGCATCGGCTACAAAGCCGCCGATGTCCGAGGTCGAGATATCGATATACACCCAGGCATTGGGACGGGCATCTTCACTCTTGATCACAGGCGCGCCCCTGTTGAGGGCAATAGTGGTCACCTCGGACAGCGGAATCTGATTTCCCGAGGGTGTCGGTATCAGGACCCGACCGATCTTGTCCGGAGTATCACGAAAATCCCGAGGATAACGAAGGTTGATCGGGTAGCGTTCAAGTCCTTCAATGGTCTGTGAAACCTGCATGCCGCCGATGGCGGTCATGATAACATCCTGAACATCACCGACACTGAGGCCATATCGTGCCGCAACTTTGCGCTTAATATCAATATCAAGGAAATAGCCGCCGACCGCCCGGTCACCATAGGCGGAGACGGTTTCCGGCAGTGTTTTCATGATGTTTTCAATGTCAAGGGCAACCTTGCCCAGTACATTTAAGTCCGGGCCGCTGACCTTGATACCGATGGGCGTCTTGATACCGGTGGAGAGCATATCAATGCGGGTGATAATCGGCATGGTCCAGGCATTGGCAAGGCCCGGGATGCGCAATTCCTTGTCCATTGCCTGCATCAGGTCCCTGGTGGTCTTTGTGGGATCGGGCCACTGATCACGCGGTTTGAGTCGGATAATGGTTTCAATCATGGACAGGGGTGCCGGATCGGTGGCGCTTTCCGCCCGTCCTACTTTGCCGAATACAGATTTTACTTCGGGGAATGTTTTAATGATTTTATCGGTCTGTTGGAGGATCTCCTTGGCCTTGGTGATGGAGATGCCGGGAAAGGTCGTCGGCATATAGAGAATGTCCCCTTCATCCAGGGGCGGCATAAACTCCGAGCCCAGACGGGAGAGTGGATACCATGTCGCCCCGACGAGAACAATGGCCAGCAGCACGATCAGCCAGCGAAGTCGTATACATATTTTCAGTATCGGCCCATGGATAAACTGAAAGAACCTGTTTACCGGGTTCTTTTTTTCCGGAATAATTCTGCCCCGGATAAAAAAGCCCATCAGAACCGGAACCAGAGTAACGGAAAGAAGAGCGGCCGAAGCCATGGCATAGGTTTTGGTAAAGGCAAGCGGAGCGAACAGACGTCCCTCCTGGGCCTGAAGGGTAAAGATGGGGAGAAAGGAAAAGGTGATGATCAAAAGGGAGAAAAAAAGTGCCGGGCCGACTTCCCCGGCCGCTTCGCCCATGATCCGCCAGCGATTTTTTCCGGTTAACTCCAGTCCCTGTTCCGCCGCCAGTTCAAGATGTTTATGGGCATTTTCGATCATGACAATGGCCCCGTCAACCATGGCGCCGATGGCGATGGCAATGCCGCCCAGGGACATGATATTGGCGTTGATGCCCTGGAGTTTCATAATGATAAAGGCGAGCAGGATTCCCATGGGCAGGGTCGCAATGGCCACCAGGGCCGAACGGAAATGAAGCAGGAAGATAATGCAGACCAGAGAGACGACGATGGACTCTTCAATAAGCTTGCCCTTGAGATTTTCGATGGCCCGCTCAATCAGACTGCCCCGGTCATAGGTTGGGACGATCTCCACACCTTTCGGCAAACCTTTTTTAAGCTCTTCCAGTTTTGCCCGCACCGCTTCGATGGTTGCCAGTGCGTTTTCTCCATAGCGCATGATGATGACGCCGCCTGCAACCTCTCCCTCTCCGTTCAGTTCGGCCAGACCGCGCCTGAGCTCGGGACCGAGATGGATGGTGGCCACGTCGGCCAGACGGATGGGGGTGCCCATGTTGTCTGTTTTAAGGGGAATTTCTTTTAAATCGTCAATGGAGCGAATATACCCACGGCCGCGTACCATGTATTCCGTCTCGGCCATTTCGATGAGACGTCCACCCACGTCCTGGTTGGAGCGTTGTATGGCCTTTTTTACTTTTTGTATGGGTATGTTGTAAGCTGCCAGCTTGTCCGGGTCAACTTCCACTTGATACTGTTTGACAAATCCGCCGACGGAGGCCACTTCGGATACGCCCTCGACCGTCTGCAACGGATAACGCAAGTACCAGTCCTGAATAGAACGCAGCTGGGCCAGGTCGTGTTTGCCGCTTTTGTCGACCAGAGCATATTCATAGATCCAGCCGACGCCGGTGGCATCCGGACCCAGGGACGGGGTGACACCCGCCGGCAGACTGGAACTCACATAGTTTAGAGACTCCAGAACCCGGGAGCGGGCCCAGTACATGTCGGTGCCGTCTTCAAAGATGATATAGACAAAAGAAATCCCGAAGAAGGAATAACCACGCACCACCTTCGACTTGGGAACAGCAAGCATGGCAGTGGTCAGGGGATAGGTTACCTGGTCTTCCACCACCTGCGGTGCCTGTCCGGGAAAACGGGTAAAAACGATGACCTGGACGTCGGAGAGGTCCGGTATGGCATCCAGGGGAGTGTTCTTTAATGTCCAGAGACCCGCCGCCGCTATGATGGCTGTTCCGATCAGGATAAGCAGACGGTCACGGATGGAAAAGTCGATAATTTTTTTAATCATAAAAGTTCTCTACGCAGGGATATTGTCGATATATGTGTATGTCGGAACAACATGTGGCGGTTTTTATTTTGCCGGTCCCATGTCCATGCCCGGCATGTCATTTTTCTGTTTGCCCATGTCCATGCCCTGCATACTATCTTCCTGGTTTTTCATATTCATGCCTGACATGTCGTTAACCTGTTTGTTCGCACTTTTTTTGTTCGGGTCTCCCGCCTCCAGCATTTTTGCCGTGGCCTCGTTGAGCTTTGATTCCGAGTCGATGAGAAACTGGGCCGAGGTGACAACACGTGCATGCTGTTTAAGACCCCTGATAATTTCCGTATAACCGTCCGCTTCCACCCCGGTGACGACCTCTCTGGGCTCAAAGATGCCCGGTCCTGTAACCACAAAAACCTGTTCCCTGGCCCCGGACCTGACAATGGCCTCGGACGGTACGGCCAACACCTTGTCGCGTCTGTCGGCATGGATAGCTATGTCGGCAAACATACCCGGTTTCAGCCTGCCGTCCCTGTTGTTAAAGATAAGCCGGACCTTGACGGTACGGGTCTTTCCCTCTTCATAGGGATAAATATAGTCGATGGTTCCTGAAAACTTTTTCCCCGGCTGGCTGGCGACCTTGATCATGGCCATGTCACCTTTATGTATCCAGGGCAGGTCCGGTTCATAGACTTCGGCATAGACCCAGACTGTTGACAGGTCGGCGATACGGTATAAACGCTGTTTTGGCGTGATAAAATGACCGGCTTCCACACCGATATCTATGATCGTACCCGTAAAAGGTGAATCAATGGGAAGGTCTCTTTTTACTTCACCGCTTTTTTCCAGTCGGCGAATGACTTTTTCCGGTATATCAAAGTAGGCCAGCCGCTTACGGGTGGCTCTGACCAGCCGCCTGGCGTCTTCCCTGATCTCCTTCATGGAACTCTTGGCCAGTACCCTGGCATTGGCAAGGGCCAACAGGTATTCTTCCTGGGTGGAGACCAGTTCCGGAGAGTAAATGGTCAGCAGGGTCTGGCCTTTGGTGACCTGTTCTCCGGTCTTGTTGACCATGACCTGTTCGGCCCAGCCATTGAATTTGGAATGGACCATGGCCAGACCCTCTTCGTTAAAGGCAACCCGGGCAGGAGTGGTAATGAGTCGGCTCATGGTTCGCTCCATGGCCATGCCGGTGCGAACGCCCATTTTCTGGATCAGAACCGGATCAATTTTTACCGTTCCCGCAGGTCCTGTGGAGTTGTCGTTGTCAGGGTAGACCGGAATATAGTCCATGCCCATATCATCTTTGGCCGGAACGGGCGAGGTAATGGCCGGGTTCATAGGATTACGGTAAAAAAGCGGTTTTCCCTTGTGTTCCGATTCCGCAGACCAGCCGGGAACAATGACGGCCATCATGACAGACAGCGCCACAAGAAGCGGAAGCAAGAGAAAAGTTAATGATGTAAGCTTGTTATTCATGAATGCTCTCCCTGATGACTGAAGTGCCTGTTGCGGCCTCTAAACCGGCCAGGGCCTTAAAGGCGCTGCTCAGACGTTTCCAATAGGTAATTTTAAAATTGTACAGGGCCAGTTGGGCCCGGACAACGTTTAAGAAATCCACTTTATTGACCTGATACCCCTTGAGCATGGCTGCCGCCGTCTGTTCCGCCTGCGGAACAAGAGAGGTCCTGTAGAGTTCAGTTTGCTGCATGGTGTTGGTATATTCCGAATATTCGGTAGTGACCTCGTTTTGTACCTTGTTCCTGAATGCCCGATAGTTATGTCTGCTCGTCAGGGATTCGCTGGTTCGTTGCGCTACAGCCTGATCCTGTTTTGTTGAAGTCCAGACAGGGAGATTCATGCTCAGTTTGAAGGTGGCAAAATTAGCACGCGCCGATCCATCGGGAAGATCATGACGAAAACCATAGGCTGCACCCAGGGTAAAATCGGGAAAATAATCTTTGCGGGCAAGGTCGATCCTGGCCTGGGCGGCATCGATTTTTTTCTTTAACGCCAACAGGCCGGGACGGTTTGCAATCGCCTTTTTTCTTAACTCATCTACAGATGGGGTTTCCGGCAGTGTGAGAGCCGTTGATGTGGGCAGCACAAAACAGAGATCAGGTGGTCGGTCAAGCAGGGCGGCCAGGGCGGCTTTTTTCTGTTCCAGGCTGTTCTTCACCGAAGTTTCCCTGTCTATAAGCCGGGAGAGCTCCACCTGGGCCAGAAGAACGTCTTGCTGCAGACCTTTACCTACCTCATATTTTTTCCGGGCTGCAGACACTGTTTCCCGGAGAAGATCCTGATTAGCAAGGATGATCCGCAGACTTTTCTGCAGATAAAAGATGTCCCACCAGGTTTTGCGGGTTGTTTTGACAAGGTTCAACCGGGCTTCTCCCACCTGTTCAAGGGCGGCTTCCGCCTCAAAGGCTGCGCTTTGTTCTTTAAGCTTCAGTTTACCGGGAAAGGGAAACTTCTGGCTGATGCCGATCTGCAGCTGGGTCATGTTTTCCTGGTCCAGATTGAAGGTATCCGTGGGCAGATTTAAACCAGCCAGCGAAAGGACGGGATCCGGAAGGGTTGAGCGTTGTGAAGGAATGGCGGCAAGGGACTCATACCGGGTTTTAATTGCGGCAAGGTCGGGGTTCCCTGTCAGCGACGCTGTAATCGCCTGTTTAAGGGTAAGCTCCTCGCAATTATTTTGCGTCGTGGTAGCCTGGGCAATAGTGCTCATCAAGAGAAGAGAGACAAGCAACCCCAGTCGGCATTGTCCGGGAAGTTTCCTTATTTCTTTGTCCCGCATTGTAATCTCCGTAAAAGGTTGAGAAGAGAATACCGAGGAATACATGAATGCCACGGTGTTCCATTCGGACTGGTGAAAGAAAAGCAGGGATTGTGCCGTTTAGAATATTTTATGGTAACTGATTGAAAGAAAAGAAGATTGTGAAAATTGGCAGGAAATACTTGTCTGGAAAAACGAGAGGACTGTCTAAAAACAGTACGCCTGGAGAGGTGATTGAGTACTCTGTCGTCTAATTTTTAGACAGAAAGCTCAGGCTCGCTACTGGAAGAACATAATATCCTTGTAGGAGCGGCTTTAGCCGCGAAAAGAGGTTTCTCTGACCTCGACTTTTGTTTACATATAACGTTATAGGTTGTATGGTTTATGATATGATACAGTCTTTTGCATGTAAGGAAACGGAGAAAATTTTTAACAGGATCTATTCCAAGAAATTGCCCCAGGCAATTCAAAGGGTGGCCTTTAAAAAATTGCGCATGCTGAACAGGTCTGTCGATTTGAATGACCTTAGAATTCCTCCTGCAAACCGGCTTGAACAGTTGGCAGGCACGAGAAAAGGGCAGCATAGTATTCGAATTAATGACCAGTGGCGTATTTGTTTTGTATGGAAGGACAACCATGCAGAACAGGTTGAAATCGTCGATTACCACTAAAGGTATTGTTATGAAAACAGAAAAAATCCCTCCGCTTCATCCCGGCACAATCCTGTATGATGAATTTTTGCAACCTCTTAAAATTAGTCAAAATCAGATAGCCAGGGATATTGGTGTCTCACCTCGCCGGATAAATGAAATAATTCATGGCAAGCGATCTGTCACCGCAGATACAGCCCTGCGGCTTTCACTCTATTTTGGCAATTCCGCCCGGTTTTGGATGGGATTGCAAATGGATTTTGATTTAGACAGCGCTGAAGATAAGTCCTTGGAAAAACTTAAAGCAGAGGTTAATCCTTCGATGGTCGAAACCCTTCAATCGATGTCCCAAAATGGAGGGACGACCGTTGTCTGCTGAATAAAGAAATGGAAAAAACCGGGGGAGAATGCGGGGACATGATACCGTTTAACCAGGTTCATATTCGCGGCTGAAGCCGTTTGCTACCGGAAGAACACAATATTCTCGTAGGAACGGCTTCAGCCGAAAATATGTGCAAGGAAGTGAAATTTCTAGTTTTTGTCCTGCAAGATCAGGTCCCACAGTACAGCCGTATCACTGGATCAAACAACCTGGAAGTCGTCTTACAATCCATATTCCTTGATTTTGTTCAAAAGGGTCTGGCGGGCAATGCCGAGGAGCTTGGCGGCTTGAGATTTATTGCCTTTGGTCTGTTCGAGTGTTGCTCGAATTGCCTCCCGCTCCATGTCTTTCAGGGTCAGGCCGCCGGAGGTAGGTACCGGGCCTCCGGCAAGTTGAAAATCTTTGGGCAGCATCTGGGGGGGCAGTTCTTTGGGGGTGATCTGTTCACCCAGGCAGAGAATCACGGCCCGTTCAATGGTATTTTCCAGTTCCCGGATATTGCCGGGCCATGGATATCTGGCCAGCAGCATCAGGGCCTGGGGATGAAAGCCCTTGATGTCTTTTTTGTTTTTTTTGGCGTACCGGCGGAGGAAAAAATCAGCCAGTACCGGGATGTCCTCTGTACGTTTATTCAATGACGGTAGCTCAATCGGCACCACCGACAGGCGGAAAAAAAGGTCTTGGCGAAAGCTTCCCTCTTCCACCATCGCGGTCAGGTCCTTGTGGGTGGCCGCCACCAGACGCACGTCCACCTTAACGGTGGTGCTGCCGCCCAGCCGTTCCAGCTCGCCTTCCTGGAGAACCCGCAGGATTTTGGCCTGGGTCTGCAGCGACATATCACCAATTTCATCGAGAAACAGGGTGCCGTGGTCGGCCAGTTCAAATCGGCCCAGCCGTCGGCTGTCGGCGCCGGTAAAGGCCCCTTTTTCGTGGCCGAACAGTTCGGATTCCAGCAGGTTTTCGTGCAAGGCCGCGCAGTTGACCTTGATAAACGGTCCCTCTTTTCGATGACTGTTCTGGTGCAGGGCCGAAGCAATCAGCTCTTTCCCTGTGCCCGACTCACCGGTAATCAGGACCGTGGCATCAGACGGTGCTACCAGGGCAAGTGTTTCGAAAACCTTTTGCATGGCCGGACTGCGACCGATGATGTTGCCGAAATCAAACTGTTCACCCAGCCGTTTTTTCAGTTCCTGATTCTCCGTTCGCAGGGCCTCGAAATCAAGCGCCTTGGCCACCACCAGTTTCAGGGCTTCGATATCAATAGGTTTGGTCACATAGTCCATGGCACCGTGTTTCATGGCTTCCACGGCCGATTCAACAGATGAAAAGGCGGTGATCACAATCACCGGTTCCGGCCGGCCCTTGTCCCTGAGCAGTCTGATGGCCTCCATGCCGTCCATGCGTTGCATCTTCAGGTCCATGAGGATCAGATCAATGTCCTGCTCGGCAAGGATGGGCAGGACCCGGTCGCCGTCATCGGCTTCCACAATTGCATATCCGGCCCCGGCCAGGTTGACTTTCAACATGGTGCGGTGGGCGGTGTCATCATCAACAATCAGTATTTTTTTCATGGCGCATCTCTTTGGCCTGTACGTTGTTTGGGAAGAACAACTGTTATGGAAGTCCCCTTGCCGGGCTGGGATTTAATTGCAAAATGGCCGTCATGCTGTTCGACGATCTGATGACTGACGGCCAGGCCAAGGCCGGTCCCGGCGGTGCGGGTGGTAAAAAAAGGATCAAACATCCGGTTTTGTTCCGCCTCGCTCATGCCTTTGCCGCTGTCGGAAACCGTAATGCGGATGGTGTCCCCATCATCTTTGCAGGAGAGATCAATTGTTGTCCCTTCCTCGCTGGCATTGAGCGCATTTTTGAGAAGGTTCAGCAAAACCTGTAAAAGAAGGTCTTCGTCAGCTTCAATCGATTGTGTACAATTGCCGGTGAGTTGCAGGGTGATCTTTTTTTCCCTGAAATCATATTCCAGCAGTTTTGCGGTTTTGTCGAGCAGGGTCTGTGGATCAACCGGTGCAAATTCAGGCTCCCTGGGTCTGGAAAACTGGAGCAGGGAAGAGATACTCTCGTTGAGACGGTCTACCTCCCCGATCATCAGGCTACTGTATTCCCTGGCATCATCGTCATCGGCGCGCGAACCGAAATACTGGGCAAACCCGCGTAGGGTGCCCAGGGGGTTGCGTATTTCATGGGCAATACCGGCGGCCATCTTTCCCAGGGCGGCAAGACGTCTCGCCCGGTCAAGTTGATTCTGCATGGATCTGATCGAGCGAAGATCACGAAGAAGAAACACCGCACCTAATGTATTGCCCTGATCATCAAGCAGGGGAGAACTGCTGATTTCGACAGGTATCTGTGTTCCGTCCTTGTGGACAAAAGTGTATGAAAAAGCAGTCCCCTGCGTGTGCCGGGAGTCAGCCGGCCAGCCTGCAAACAGATCTTCCGGGCGTTTACCCTTTAATCCGGCAAGGTCCATTTCCGTAAATTCAAGTGCCCTGGGATTGCAGGAAACAATCCTGCCTCGGGAATCCAGGGTAAGCAGGCCATCGGGCATGGATTCAATGATATTTTTGGTGTACAGCTTCATGTTGGCAAGGGTCGCCCGGGTAACCTGCATTCCCTGATAGAGAAAAAGGAAGTAAAAACCGGCGCTTCCCACAAGGACAAGCAACCCGCCCATGAACAGGGAATGGGTGATGTCCTGTCTGCTGGCTTTGATAAATTCTGCAGTATACAGGCCAAGGTGGATGACGGCCCGTCCTTCTTCGAGCTGGATGGTCTGCGATGTTTTTTGTCTGACATGATGCCTCCCCATCATGCCCATCATCGGCGGTTCTTCAGACGGCAGGGTCTGGAAGATGGTCGCTACCTCAAAAATTGGTGCCTTGTCGTTGTTTGGAACCATGACGGTTACCGGGTGCTGTGTCCTGAGCACCTGTTGGGTGATATTGCGGTCGATAGCAATATCATGTCCACCTGCAGCGGCCACAACTGTTCCGTCTTCGGTTACGATGGAGATGTAGGCTATTCGGTCTGTTTTCGCTGTTTCCCGGACCAGAGTAACCAAGGGTTGGCTGTCCTCAATCATCATTGGATGCCGCATGGTGGTGCGGGCTCCGGCTTCAAAGCTTCGGATAAGAGTGAGTCCCTCGTCAAGGAGAAAGCTCTGCATGATGCGTTGTTCCCGCCGAAAATTGCGAATAGTGCCGATGGCAAGCAATATGGCCAGAATGATCGTGGTGATCAGAATGGCAAAAAGAGGTTTGGATAGCTTAAAGGAGTTATTTATCGAAAATCCTAACATGGGGACGGTGGTTATATTCCTTTTGGATGGCGGAATGGGTCAACAGATAGACACTGTCTACTATACCATGATGGGAAAAAACATGGTGGGGAAAAAAGAATAGATTGGCATGTATTGACACGGAAGACGAAGAATTTTTT
>DRLX01000039.1 GCA_011322715.1 Desulfobulbaceae bacterium | reverse complement strand
TCGGTGTAGCGGAGTTTAAGCAGATATTCCCGGGGAATGGTTGCTTCCACCTCGTGGAGATGGAGATAATATTTACAGATCAAATCAGCCATTTCCCGGCAGGCCCGGCCGTCTTCTGCGAGATGGGGGGCCAGGGATTTCCAGGTTACCTCAAACATGGAAATCAACGAGGGGATCGATTCCTCCGGATGCCTGATAAGATGAACGATGCGCATATCAGGGAGCAGGGTATGGATGGCTTCGATACGGCCGGCGATCAGCGCCACTTTCTGCAACAGGATTTTATCCGGACCGGTGGCGTAGAGATGCCGCTGCAGGCAGCTGTAATAGTAGGCCATAAGTTTTTTCCGGGATTTCTCCGGCATGAAATCGACAAAAGTAGCGTCGTCCATATCCGCTAAAAAGGGAAACAGCAGGCCGAGCAAGGGGCTGAGCATACCATACATAAACAGCATTTCATCGGATTCCGCCTTTTCCGGTCCGGTTTTGTGAATAGTCTCCCAGCCCTTAAAGCTGCGATTGGAGATGATGTTTAACAGTCTTTTGCCCGGATGCCCAAGCATACGGTCAAGTCGTCCAGTCAGGGCAAAAAACTTATAGCAGGTGACGGCCGGAAAAATCGTCTGGTACAGTTTAAAATAAGTGAACTGATCATCCATGGCCAGCAGTCGATGGCTGAATGTTGTGCCGCTGCGGGGATTGCCGATTATATAGATAGGCGCCCGCACGGCCTGATTCTTGAAATCCGGATACAGAATATGGTCCAGCAGGCGCATGCAGCAGACAAACAGGCGCAGAAGCAGAAACGGTACCAGAAACAAAATAACCAGGGCCGCATGCCGTGGTGAAAAATATTTCCTGGAAAAACTTAAACGAAGGAGCTTAAAAAATGTTGGATAATGAAAATACATTGTATACCTTGAGGTGCCTTGAAAGTGTTACCTTTGCATCTTGATCTTGAATCTGGAAATATGCTCGAAAAAGCGACTACCCGTCAAGGAATAAACCGGCATGGCCGGACCAGATTATACCGTCACAGCCACAACCAACGATGAAAATGATCTGTTCCTGAAGTTCTTGTTTACCCATACAAGCGGGTATGAAGCGTCATGGAACAACAGAAGATCACCCTGTTCACCACGCATGTTGCGTGGTGGAACAAGAAAAAACAGCCTGAAACGACACAGCTTCGTGGGCTATTTGCAGATAACCCTTCCATCATGAAAAAAGTTCATCTGACAACCATTGCCTTTGGGCTTTTTGGTGCTGCAATACTGCTCTGGCTGGTCATGCGTCGGGATATTGGCGAAGTGTTGACCGTGTTTTCCCTGGTCGGCCTGAATATCCTCTGGCTCGGCGTGTACAGGATCTTTCCCATTGCCCTGGATGCAGCCGGCTGGGGACGGTTATTTTCCGCAGGCCTCTGTCCCCGGTCGACCGATCTTTTCCTGGCCCGATGGATAGCCGAATCCGTCAACACCCTCTTTCCGGTGGCCCAGATCGGCGGCCATATTCTACGCGCGCGCATCATAGGCAGAAAATATGGTTCCGGGAATGAAGCAGGGGCCACGGTCATGGTTGATTTTACCATCGGCCTGACCACCCAGATTTTTTTCACCCTGACAGGCCTTGTTCTGCTCCTGCTGCAAACAAACAAGTACCAGGGAACCTCATCGATAATTATCGGCATTGGGGTGGCGATCGTTGTTATTGGTGGTTTCTTTTACAGTCAAAAGGCAGGGCTCTTTGAATTTCTGGCGGCCCGAACCAATATCCTGTACAGGAAAAAGGCGGCCGCCATCAAAGCCGGCGCCCGCACAATGGACAGAAAGATCAATGAGATTTACGGTCGCAGAAAGAAACTGTTTGCCTGTCTGTGCCTGCGTTTTATCGCCTGGATGGCCAAATCCGGTGAGAACTGGTTGTTTTTCTTTTTTGCCGGCGCCCCAATCACCATCCAGGACGCCGTCATCCTGGAAAGCCTGTGCACTGCTTTTCGCAGCGCCGCCTTTTTTATCCCCGGTGGCCTGGGTGTGCAGGATGGAAGTCTCCTGGTTATCGGGTCGCTCCTGGGATTGGGGACGGACGCTATGATGGCCCTTGCCCTGGGCAAGCGTTTTCGCGAACTGATGGTCGGTCTGCCCGGTCTGGTCTGGTGGTTTGTGCATGAGGGCCGATACCACGGGCAATCAATCAGCAACCAAGGAAAATAACCGTGTTCAACTGCCTGAAAAACAATACCCCCTGTGTGCCCCAATGGTGGATCAGAATTGTTCTGAATAATGCCCGCACTCTGCTTGTGCTCTCCCTGATCATTACCGGTGTGCTGCTCTTTTTTACCGTCAAGAATTTCAGCATTAATACCGATCTGACCCAGATGATCTCCAATGATCTCCCCTTTCGCAGGGTGGTCCAAAGGTATCACGCCCAATTCCCGAATCTGGTCGGATCAATTGCCGTGGTCATTGAGGGCGATAACCCGGCAAACGTCAGGGAGGCACGTAACCTGCTGGCAGACCGCCTGCAGAGGGAGAATACGCTTTTTTCATCCGTATATGCCCCGGGCAAAGGAACTTTCTGGGACAAAAACGGACTCCTGTATCTGAGCGAGAAAGAACTGGAGCAACAGGGTGATACCCTGTCCGAGATGCAGCCCTTTCTGGCCCTGTTGTCGCAAGATTTTTCCCTTTCAGGGCTCTTCTCCGTCCTCGCCAAGATCGCGGATTCCCCGGACATCAATCTTACCGACAATCCACGGATTTTTCGTCTCTTTAAAGAGTTAAACAGGGTCATCACCAAGGTTGAACAGGGGAAAACAACCACCATGTCCTGGCAGGAACTGATGTTGGGCGACGCAAAACTCTCACGCCACAGACAGTTTATTCTCCTGCAACCACTCCTCGATTACCGGGCAATTAATCCTGCCAAAAAAGCGGTCATCTTTATACGGCAGATGGAAAAAAAACTCCATCTTGATAAAAAATACGGCGTTCACGTTTCCATTACAGGGAAACCGGTGATTAATTACGAAGATCTGCGCTCCGTTCGCAGGGACATTACGACAGCCTCCATTGTCTCTTTCATCCTGGTGGGCATTATCCTCTACCTCGGACTCGGCTCGGCCAGACTTGTCTTTGCCGGTCTGACGACCCTGCTTGCCGGTCTTGCCTGGACCATTGCCTTTGCCATCCTTGTGGTGGGCAGGCTGAACATGATCTCGGTCACCTTTGTTGTCCTCTTCATCGGCCTGGGCATTGATTATGGTATTCAGATCTGCCTACGCTATGAGGAATTGCTTGCGCGGGGATGCCCGCACCGAGATGCCGTCGGCCGGGCGGTCCAGAATACCGGCAACACGCTGCTGCTGTGCGCCATCTCCACGGCCATCGGCTTTTACGCCTTTGTGCCGACAGCCTATGTGGGCGCATCCGAGCTCGGCTTGATTTCAGGCACCGGCATGCTGTTTATCCTGCTGGCCTCCATCACCGTGCTGCCCGCAATCATGCTGCTGCTGCCGGAAAAGAAAAATTTTCGACTCCGCCTCTCTTTCGGCGCCGCAATATCGCAACTGCTTGTCAGGTATCCCCGGCCCATCGTCGCCTTCGCCGCCATCGCCGCTCTTTGCTCCCTTGCCCTGTTACCGAAAGTACGGTTTGACGCCAATCCGTTTCATATGTCCGACCAGCGATCGGAACCGATACAAACGGCGATGCATCTTTTTGAAGATACCCACACTCCGCCCTGGACCATATCCATTTTGACCGATACCCGTTCCGAGGCGGACAGGCTGGCCCGGCGGCTTAAACAACTTCCCGAAGTACGGACCGCTCTCACCATTGACGATTTTGTTCCCCGGCACCAAGACGACAAGCTTGCCCAGATTGAAGACATGGCCCTTATGCTGCCACCTGCGCCCAAGCTCAAGAAAAGCATGGATACCAAGGAGCGCCGACAGGTCGAAAAGACCCTTGCCGATTTTTCCCATGCCGTGGAAAAACTGCAACAAAACTCTGCCATGAACAAGGACGAGGCGGCAACGATATCGCAACTGTCCGCAACCCTGAAAAATTTCCGAAAACTCCTTGCAGAGCCGGGCAAGGACACTCTTCTTCCGAATCAACTGCGCCGGGCCCTGCTGCCGGGTCTTGCCCGGCTGTTTTCACGTATGCAGACCTTAATGGAGGCGGAACCGGTCGATCTCGATACCCTGCCCGGGGACCTGGTCAGCCGCTATATTTCCGCTGACGGCAAGTACAGAATTCAGGTTTTTCCCAAAAAAGATCTGCGCGATATCACCAATCTGGAAAGATTTGTCGTCGCAGTCACAACCATTGCCCCAAATGCTACCGACCAGCCCGTTACCGTGCTCATGGCAGGCAAGATCATTGTTTCGGCCTTCAGGACCGCATCGCTGCTGGCCTTTATCATTATAGCTCTTTTTCTGCGACTGGTAATGCACACCTGGAAGGAGGTCATGCTGGTCCTTGCGCCCCTGCTGCTGGCCATTTGTTATACCATGGCCCTGGCCGTTCTGCTGAAAATCCCCTTTAACTTTGCCAACATCATTATCGTGCCGCTGCTGCTTGGAATCGGTGTGGACTCGGGTATCCATGTAGTCCAGAGAGTCAAGGAACTCTCGGGAATCAATACCCACATTCTCGAGACTTCCACAGCCCGGGCCGTTCTGTTCAGCTCACTGACGACAATCATGAGTTTTGGCACCCTCTCGTTCATGCATCATGCAGGCACGGCCGGTATGGGCAAACTACTTACCTTGAGCGTGGCCCTTATGATTGTCTGTACCCTGATTGTCCTGCCGGCATACCTGGAACTGCGGATTACGGGGAAGGGTCGGCACCAAGGGTGACAACAGAAGAATGGATTGAATCACTGCGTAAAGGATCGATCATGTCCCGGTCGGAGTAACTTTTTGTATTTTATCATCCAGCAGCGCAAGCAGTCCTTCTATGCCCTGTTTCTGTAGAATGGACTTGAACTGTGCCCGGGTAAGCGCCAACTGGCTGACTCCCTTGACCCGGACATCAACAATGCGCCACAGTTTTTTGTCCTGATCCATGGCAAGCAGATACTCTAGAACCCTTTTACGCTTATCCGCCTTCACGATATGGACAACCACCTGCATGTATTTTTTATGCACCGGTCTGGTTGCCGCAACAATAAACTGCTGGCCCTTGTAGCTGGAGAATCGATCGGCATAGGTACTGATCGACCAGGTAATGTACTTTTCCAGCAACTCCCTCTGTTGAGACGTGGACATCTTCCGCCACCAGGAGCCGGTTGATTTTTTCACCATCAGTGAGTAAAAGAAATATTTTTTCATTACCGGCTCAAGCAGTGTATATCGGCCGGAAAATCCAAGTTCCGGCCCCTTCTTCATACATTCAAGAAGGGTAGTGTCAAGCTGTTCAACAACCTTGGTCGCTGTTTCGGGTGGTTTTTCCGCCAAAGCGATTTGAAAAGACGCCTGAGAAAACAACAGACAACAGAGAAAAAACAGCATTGATTGTTTCAGTTTCATAATATACTTTTTCTTCGCAGGATTATCGGGTTGCCCATTAAAGAGGCAATGTTTTTTTCATTCCACTCCACCAGTGGACAGGGTAACTATTGACATTCTCCCCAAAGGTGGCAACCTTACAGGGATATATTTACTGACCACTCTTACTCAATAAACCAGCATGGCTGGAGCATATTTTACCGTCCCGGCCACAACAGATAAACGTAGACTTAAAATGATGAAAATAGTCCTGAACGACAAAACTTCGTAGGGTTATTTTCAGATGAAAACTCTCAGCAAGCGTGTTTGTCACGAAAAGTAACCATGGAAATATTTCTTGCAAAACCACGAGGATTCTGTGCCGGCGTCAAACGCGCCATAGCCGTCGTCAATCAGGCCCTGGAAAAATACGGCGCCCCGGTCTATGTCCTGCATGAGATCGTCCATAATACCCATGTTGTCGGCACCCTGGCGGACAAAGGCGCTGTTTTTGTCGAAACTCTGGAAGATATCCCCACCGGGGCAATAACCATATTCAGCGCCCACGGCGTTGCCAAGGCCGTTGAAGACCGTGCCGAATCGCTCGGCCTGCACACCATTGACGCCACTTGCCCGCTGGTGTCCAGAGTACACCGTCGGGTGGCCAGGCTCAACAAAATTGATTATGATGTTCTGATTATCGGCCACAGGAATCATCCAGAGGTGGAGGGGACCTATGGCAGGGCCGACGGCAGAGTTCATATTCTCTCTTCCAAAGAAGATATCAACCGCCTGAACATCGAAGATTCATCAAAGGTGGGATACGTTACCCAGACAACACTGAGCATGGATGATGCCGGTCGGCTGATCGACCTGCTGAAAAAAAAATACCCGGAAATAGATATTCCTGACCGTTCGGATATCTGTTATGCTACCCAGAATAGGCAAACGGCTGTCCGCAAACTCGCCCGCGATGTTGATTTATTTCTCGTGGTCGGCTCAAAAAACAGCTCAAACTCCAACCGATTACGCGAGGTTGCCGACAATCAGGGCGTCAAAGCCTACCTTATTGATACGGCGGATGAAATTGATCCATCCTGGCTTAAGGGAGTGGAAAAAATAGGGATTACCGCCGGGGCTTCGGCACCTGAGGTCTTAGTGGAAGAGGTTATTGCAAGGCTTCAGGAGCATGAACCCGGTTCGATCCGGGAGATGGACGGAACCGAGGAATTTACACGATTCAGCCTACCCCCCTTCCCTGATTTTATCTGAACACGGCCGTTCGCAAGAACCAATCCGCAAAAAAATTAATGAAAGAACTGAAATTAACAACCGTTGAAGAATTCGATCGCGAAGATATCGAGGTCGGCAAAGCAAAAAAACGCCTTTTTATAGGTCTGGTTGCAGGCGCCGCTGTCTTTGTCATTCTCTTTTTACTCCTTATCCTCATTCTGCCGATCATAGGACTTGCCAATGTTCATCCATGGGCACCCTATATTTTCAGCCTCCTGATAGGCAG
>DRLX01000038.1 GCA_011322715.1 Desulfobulbaceae bacterium | reverse complement strand
CAAAAAAGATCGAATCGTCCGCCCTGCAGGCCAATCTGCAGGAGACGTCCGGCCGGGTTATCATCCAGCCCCGCTATCAACCCCTGCAGGATATAGTGCAGCGGTTCCAGGGGCTCTCGATCAAGCTGGAAAAGCTGCTCTATGAGATCAATCATCCCTACCGCAACTGGCAGTTGATTATTCCTGATCTGCGAGCCTTTGTCCTGAAAAACCTGCATCACTATCGGAAACATCCGCAGGGGCCGGAGGCCTTTTCCCTGTTCACCTCCATCTTCCTTGATGCCCTTGCAGAATCGCAGAAAAACGGCAAACTGGTTCGCCGGATCATGGAGGCCATGCTTGCCTATACGGACAAGTTGATCAACTCCATGGATCATGGATGTCTTCTCCGATACCAGGACGTGCTCAATGCTTTTTTTATTCGTCTGCGCCATCTTGACGCATTGGGCCATCGGGTGATGATGTTTATGGTTCAGGGCCATCATCCAATGAAAAAAATGGCCCTGCGTCTGATCGCCATTGCCGGAGGAGAAGAGAAAAATTCGTCCTTTGACTACCGGCCGATTGCCCGGCTGATGCGCAAGATTCTCCAGCTCAACTATGACTATTGGCTGGGTGAAGAGGACCCGCTGCCGTGGTTTGAGAAGCAGTGCGGCGAGTATTGCACCGACTGGAAGGCCGGACCGCTGCTCAGCGCCATCTCCCACGCGCGCATCCGCAAGCACCGGCAGGCGCTGGAACGGATTGATATAGAGGCCGATCCCCTGGCTGGATTGGAAAAGATCCTGCAGTTGCCGGCCCATATGGATATCGTCCGCCTCTACCGTGATATCCCGGCCACCCTCGGTGCGCAGACGGAAGAGGAGAAGGGTTCACCCTTTGCCGAAAATCGCAAGCTGCTCTTTCTCTTTCGCATCATGGACACGCCCGGACTCTATCTGATTCATGAGGAGAGTCTGCGCGAAATCAACCGTTCCCTGGTGCAGTTGATTCGCAAACAGAGTTTTGAGGATATCGAGCAGTTTTTCATTACCACCTTTCAACTGCTCAAGGCCAATGTCCGCAAATATCCGCACACCTCCCTTCAGTGCATCCAGGTGATCGGCGGCGAGGTGTTCAAGCGCGGGAATTCACGTCTGGTCGAGGCCTTTTTATGGCAGGCGGTCCGGTTTGGCTTCCAGTATGCCAATGTCATGGGCGTGGACGAGGACTGGCAGCCGCTCACCAACCCGGCCCATCTCGCCAATATCAGGGTCTGGCTGCACCTGATCATGCAGGAGCCCAAGTGGTGCTCCATTCTGTTTTCCGCCCTGATCATCAATATTAAGCTCTCCGGAACCTGCGTCAAGGACACCGATCTCTTTCAGCGGGATATCACGGACCTGCTCAACCATCCCATCGGCCCTATTTATAACCTGGCCAAGCAGTTTACCAAGTTGATGCCGGTCTTCTTTAACGAGATAGGGGCCGAAGGCGAGTTGCGGGAGGTCTCCACCGAGCTTGACGAACTGCACAAGCGGCGCGATCTGCTCATTCATTTTCTGCGCAAGCAGAGCCATGTGGAGTCAAGCAACCTGATCGTTGATTTTATCAAGGCCATTTTTTCCTTCTGGCTGACCCTGGACAAGCAGGTCCTGCAGGAATATCTACCCGAGGAAATCCTGGCCCAGGTTGATGTTTCCGGCCCCTTTGTCGATGAGCAGCATGCCCTGGCCCTCTCTATACAACGGGAACTGCAGTTTGACTCCATGCAGGACATCCTTTTGTGGGATGATGAACAGCGGCGTGGATTCCTGGAGAGTCGACGGGATATCTCCCTGGTTGAGCGCAAGCGTTTTGAGCTGTTGGTCAGAATGTTTAAACTGCTGCATCAGAAGTACAATCTTGGTCTGCCGGAACTGCGCAACCAGCTGCAACAGGCGGCGAAAACAGGATTTCCGGAGATGGAGGACCTGCTGACGGTACTGGAAAAATGTGACACAATGCAGTGCCTTACCGCGCTGATGGACCATCTTGAACGCCTCAAGGAGATTATCCTCAGTGATGAGGTCTTTGAGCCCCGGGAGGAGATTTACTACAAACGCCATATTGCCGTGGATATCCCTTCGGTTTACGGTCGCTACAGTGAACGCAAATTCGATGCTCTGGGCCTGACCTTTCGTCTGGAAAACCTGGCCAATATCTATCTGGAGCGGCTCTCGCACACCATTAATCTCAATTTTATCACCCAGGCCACCTTTATCCAGATCGTCAAATGTCTCCGCCTGTATCTGCGGGCGCTCAGGATAGACGGCATCTCCAGTCGCCGCCTGGACACCTATGCCAGCCTGTTGGCCTCATCCATTGCCATCAAGCGGTTTTCCTATACCCAGCACCTGGATATCATGCGCGGCCTTTCCGAAGGGGTCAAGGATATTATCTATGCCTATTATACCAATATCCATCAGAATAACCTCTCCATCATCATTCCGCAGATCGGCAGGCGGAATCTGTTGACCCGCTACCGGTCGCTCTGGGATGATCAGGACCTCCCGTCAACGGTCTTGCGGTTGTCCGAGTCATTTTTCAGGGACCTCATTGCCACCACCTTCGGTCTGCAGCATCTCGATAATTTCATCAGCAGGATCATCCAGACCCTGGAGGCGCAGAAGGACCTTCTTGATGAAAAAACCCTTGATCTACTGATGACCTATAATCCCAAGAAGGCCATCAGCTCACTGTTTAATGAAAATCCGGCCACCCATAATCTGATTCACCTGGGGAATAAGGGATTTAATCTGATGGTCCTGGCCGGAGACGGTAAGCCGGTGCCGCCGGCGGCAATCATTACCACGGAGATTTTCCGCTGCTGGCCCGCGGTCCGCAAGTTTGACAGGGCCAGGAGTGAATTCATGGACCGCGTGCGCTCCGCCATAACAGAGATCGAAGAACTGACCGGCAAGGTATATGGTTCCGGTGACCGGCCGCTGCTCCTTTCGGTGCGCAGCGGTTCCGCCATTTCCATGCCCGGCATGATGACAACCATTCACAATGTGGGGGTCAGTGGTGAGCTTGTGGAGGAATTTGTTCACGCCAATCCGGACCAGGCTTATTTTGCCTGGGACAACTACCGGCGATTTATCCAGTCCTGGGCCATGGCCCAGGGCGTGGCCCGGGAGGAATTTCAGGCCCTGATGAATGAGCACAAGGCGCTGTATAATGTGCGCCTGAAACGTGATTTCTCATCAAAGCAGATGCAGGAGCTTGCCAATAAATATAAAAAGGCGGTGTCTTTGCTGGGATGCGCTGTTCCCGATGATCCCTGGCTGCAGCTGATTCGGTCGGTGGAGTTGGTGCTGGGGTCATGGAATACCAAAAAAGCGCGGGATTACAGGCGGCTGATGGATGTGTCCGATGACTGGGGAACGGCTGTTATTATCCAGGCCATGGTGTATGGTAATCTCAGTCACCAGGCAGGCAGCGGGGTGTTGTTCACCGCCCATCCCTATCGCAAGGTCAGGCGGGTGGCGCTCTGGGGTGATTATGCCCCCGGCGACCAGGGTGAGGACATTGTTTCCGGGCTGGTGACCAGTTACCCGATATCCGTGGAACAGGCCGAACTGGACGGCCGGTCGGTGCGAAATTCTCTGGAACGGAGATTTCCGAAAATTTATGAGGAGTTGCTCTCCATCTCCCGTGACCTTGTATACACCAAGGAGTGGAACCCGCAGGAGATTGAATTTACCTTTGAAGGGCCGGAGCCGGAGCAGCTTTATATCCTGCAGACCCGGGACATGATCACCATCAAGAAAAAAGAGCATCTCAACGTGTTCGCCGATACCGGGGAACTGCAGGAGTCGGTACTGGGCAAGGGAATCGGGGTCAGTGGTTCCGCCCTTTCCGGACTGGCGGTCTTTACCGAGGAAAATATTCGTCGGCTCCGGCGGGAAAAACCGGAGGTGCCCCTGATCCTTATTCGCCAGGATACGGTGCCCGAGGATATCCGGGAAATATCAATGGCCGATGGCTTGCTGACGGCCCGCGGCGGCCAGACCTCGCATGCGTCGGTGGTCGCCACCAGGTTGGAGAAGACCTGTGTCGTCGGCTGTCGGGACCTGCAAGTCTTTGAAACCAGGGAATATGCGCTTATCAACGGACACCGGATCAATGCGGGTGACCCGATTGCCATTGACGGCCGTAATGGCCTGTTTCTTGCGGGCATGCATCCGATCAGGGAAGAGGTCCATATCCTGCCGTTGTGATGATGATTGGCTTTTT
>DRLX01000037.1 GCA_011322715.1 Desulfobulbaceae bacterium | reverse complement strand
CGGATTTTATCGGGATACAGCCCACGACTTGCCGTAACCTGCTGCGGTACCGGAGAACCAGCCCAACCAACAACATAATCACCGGCATCTCCCTCCTTGCCGTTGTTATCGACCGAACGGAGGCGGTAAAACAAGGTTATTCCCGATTCAATATCATAGCCTTCCCGCACATCATAAATGGAGGCAATATTTTCCGTTAATGGCCCACCTTCGTTTAAGAGTCTCCAGCCATGTATCTGGTCTGACATTTCATACAGATTATATCCATCGGCACAGGTTTCATGGTCCCAGTCCAGGTAAATGGCATCAAGAACACTGCCCTGTGATGCTATAAGATTAGTCGGTGGTGCGGGTAATGTCCTTGCGGAAACAGTTGCTGAAAATTCACTGTTGTCCTGTCCTTTTACAGCCCGAATGCGATAAAAATAAATAGTGCAGGGATCCAAACCATTGTCGGTAAATTCTGTTGCATTAGCTTCGGCTGTGGCTATTTCAGTAAAACCGGAAGACGAGGAGAGACTGCGTTGAATTAAAAAAGACGTTTCATTATCCGAATTATCAACCCAGGTGAGGGCAAGTTTTGTACTTGAGCCATCTTGAGGAACCACCTGAAGCCCGGACGGAGATGCCGGAGAATTCTGGGTGCTGCTCTCAGTGGTTGCCGAGGCGATGGAACTTGATGAGCCACCTTGCGTGTTCCAGGCTTGCACCTTGTAATAGTATGTCGTGCCGGAATTTAAACCGGTATCGTTATATGTCGTTGTATCGACGTCAAGATTGACAATTTGTGAATAGCCGGAATCGTGATTCAGGCTCCTGAATATCTTGTAGCCGTTTTCATGATCCACATCTCCCCAGGTGAGATGAATGCTGTTTTCCGAGTCTGCGGTCGCAGTAACGGGGTCCGGGGGTCCTGGTAGAGGGGGAACCGTTCCCGGGCAGTTTCCAGTGTATTGTATATCGGAAGTATAAATATAGGGTGAATAACCGTGATTGTTATACGAGCTGACCCGGAGACTTGCCGTACCGGGATTATCCCCTGAACAGAAAGAATATGTTTGACTATTTCCCCCGATGCTTGAAGAGAGAACCCTCCATTGCCACGGATAATTGAGTGTATTGAGAATTTCCGCCTGGAAACCATCTTCATTACCGGCATTGTCTGTCCAGTGCAGGGTGTAGCAGTGTTGATAAAGACCAACACTTTGCCGGCAATGGGTTGCTGAAAAACTGGTAGGTGCGTTGGGAATATTGACGTCTATGGGGGTAGTATCCGAATCGGAGTTGGACCAGCCTGAATGGCCTGCCGGATTTTCCGCCCGCACACGATAGCAGTATTTCTGATTGGGATGCAGACCGTTAACAGGGTATGACTCCGTATCCGGAACAATCTCCTTAATCGAGATAAAATTTCCGCTGCAACCGATGTCCTGCTCAAGGCGAAACAGATATTCATTGTCGGAAAAATCCAGCCAGCTTACTACAATCATATAAGGCGACAAAGCCCGTACAGACAACGTCCTTGGTGCATCAGGGGCCGTGGTTGGCTCTGGAAAAGTTGTTGCCGTCACCGACATGGAATACTTTCCTTTCTTCCCACCAGCCACGGCTCTGATACGAAACTGGTAGGCCATGCCTGGAGCAAGATAATAACCGGTCAATGCCGAGACGGTCGCCATCATACCGCAACGGCCCGTCGACAAAATGGGAGAAAATTGAGAAGCGGCCAACTGTCTGCCTTCTATTTCAAATCCGGTGATATCCGCAAAATGATGCCAATCATACGTCCAGGTAAGCCGAATCGCCCCACCCGAGATCGGCGTCGCAGTAATATGAGTCGGCGCAGGAACCTGCTTGAGCAGAAGTAGATATTGCGGGATAAGAAGGGTTGCGGAGCTTCCCCGGGATGTCGACAGCAACGTGACGATAAAAAGAAGAGAAAGAAAAAATGCCCGACTGATATTTCGATTCTTCATATTTTTTTATGCCTGAATTGATAGTATCAATGCGCAATAGATTGCCTGTCAAAGGATTGCACCCTGCTATTTCTGTTCAGCCGGAATTTATTGCCCTCAGCCATGTTCAGCTGTTTAACCCACTTTCCTCAGGGGCTATCATCTCCTCTCCACCACCGATGATCCAGATTATCAGGTGGGACACGGTTGGGCATCAAGGCTGTTACATGGCCCGGTAACCATTACTCCACTGATGGAGGCGACTCCATCGTTTGCAGTCCATGCCTGGGTAACGTTAAAAGATCCGGATGAATCCGTCGTTGTCTGTAGGGTATCCGTTCTTGAAGATTGATTTATAAGGATGGTTCTGATTTCAATGGTAATGGCGACTCCTGCCTGAGCGGGTGTGATAGCCCCTTCCACATAAACACCAGCAAGGGGAAGGACGAGTTTGCCATGGGCCGCCTTTCCCAGGTCTACCGCATAACAGGCAGAGGCAACTTGTGTGTTGCAGGCAGGGGCCGGTGTAGTCGTCCCTATAGGTGCGGCGGCATTGGTTGCCTGGGCATGGGCCGGCAGGATAATCGAGTTGACCACCGGTTTGCTCCATTTACCGGTCATGGCCAGGGCGCCGGCGGCGGCACTGCCTGCGGCAATGGTTTTCAGGGCCTTTCTGCGTGACTGGTTGACGGGTTCGGCTGGTCTGGAATTGGTGGTCTGTATCCTGGTCGTTTTCTGCATCTTTCCTCTCCTTTTTTATGATCGATTACACAATTGATGGACTCGTAAAAAATCAAGATTTTTTAAAAGATGGCTAAGTAAAAACACAGATATACAGGTAAGCGTAGACTCCGAGGAGCAGTGTTCTGTGGTGGGTCTTAACTATACATGTAGTATGCCAACGAATCGCCACAGGACACACGACGCAGTAGATCGAAATTTTTACGACGCCATCACAATTCGCACTTCCGATCACTTATTAGCAGGGAAAAGGTTACAAAAAGGTTACAGTTGCAGTTTTTTTGCAAAAAAGAACTTGATTACCACCAAAACTCAGCAAAATCGTATCAGGGATAACATCGCTCGGTATCCGCTACGGGATTTGACATAAAATTCACCTGTTGCACGGAAAGGTTCTCTATCCTTAATCTTACCAAGCGATGGTATCCCTCGTTTCTGAGGATTGATGGTAATCAGAAAAAAGAATGGAAGGGGAAAGGGAAAGAAAAAGAGCTAATTCTTCTGTATCTGCAGGTAAAGATGGTGGAGCATGGGGCCGGGTCCGATGCCGCGCTGCCGCTCAAGATCTCTGGAAACTTTATTATAGATATCAAGCGATTTTACCCTGTTGCCAAGGTGGAGATGGGCCTGCATCAACCGGGCGCATACCGCCTCATTAACGGGATCAAATTCCATGGCCCGGCCCAGCAGGAGAATAGTTCGCTCAATATCCCGACCGGTTGCAAGAGAATCACAGAGTTGCAGAGTGGCCTGAATAAATCGTTCCCGCAGATTTTTTCCGGCGCTGATAATCCAGTAATCTGTGGATGCCTCCAGAAAATTACCACCATACATTTCCAAAGCGGCGGCCATGGCATCCGATTGCAGAACGGGAATTCCGGCCCTGTGGACAAAATCCATAAAGACAAATGCATCCACACTACAGAGCCGACTGGAGAGGGTTATGCGTTTCTGTTTGACGACAAGAATGTTTCGGCGTATCTCTTTGTCCCCACCTGCGAGGGTGGCCCGCAACCGGGAAAGGGTTACCTTGAAGGCGTTCATGGCCAGGTCGCCGTTGGCATCCGGCCAGAGCATGTAGGCAAGCTGCTCCGTCGACACCCTGCTGCCGCCAAGGGCAATAATCGTCTGCAAAAGTTTTTTGGCCTTGGATCCATGCCAGTTTTTATCCGTGAGGGTCTTGCCGCCGTGGATGGTCACGGAAAATACGCCAAGTGTGGTGATGGTGATCGGAATTTTGCGTGCACGTTCTGCAAGCATTTGTTCCGGAAACAGCATCTCTTCAAGACGACACGCATAATCACCGGGACGATACAGGGTTGCAATACGCTCATTCTTCGGGACCATCGCCCTTGCCGTCCGCAAGGCATCGCGGGCCGGATCTATTCTTCCCAGCCGCAGCAGAATATAAGCCATCTCGATTGCACCGAGGACGGCAATAATCCAATACTCGGCTTTTTTCCAGCGCGGCAGCCAGATGCGAAAATGGTCCAGGGCCTCTTCATCCCGGTCAAGCTCCATCAGCGCCTGACCAATAACCAGGGCCGACATGCGGGCGACATTGCTGCTTTCGCACAATTCTCCGTATCTCCTGCATTCAAAGGCATGGTTCAAGGCCTTCTGGGGTCTGCCCCGGACCAGCGAAACGATTGCGAGGTTAAAATGCAGGTAGGAATGGTAGTAATGATTGTATTCAGGCACGGTCCTGGCCAACAACAG
This sequence comes from Desulfobulbaceae bacterium, assembly GCA_011322715.1. Classification (GTDB taxonomy): domain Bacteria; phylum Desulfobacterota; class Desulfobulbia; order Desulfobulbales; family Desulfobulbaceae; genus DRLX01. The sequence continues at coordinate 478 of DRLX01000037.1, read as the reverse complement.
GGCGCCGATTCTTTCCGCCTCCTTTTGATCGGAGAGGGTGGCAACCGTATAGAGGTAATTGCCCAGAACCTGCAACCAGAGGCCGGGAGAAACAACCTCCAGCATTGGATGTTTGAGCAGATCGCAATAGATCCGTCGTCCTTCTTCCGGCGCTCCCTGCAACGTCTTCAGCAATGCAAACGCGGACCGGTAGTGCAGGACAGCCAGGGGCGAGGTGTGCGGATCCTCTGCAAAAGGTTTGACATCGGCAAGGACAATTTCAAGCGCGGACAGATCACCCCGCCAAAAAGAAATATAGGCAACCAGGGCTGCATGGAACACGATAAGTGAGGGTGACTGTGCCTGCTCGGCGTTTTGCCGCATCGGTTCAAGGAGAACACCGGCTGATGCAAGATGTCCGGGCCCCATAATTTCCGCCCAGACCTGGAACAGAGCAAGAAAGGCCCTGACCAGTGGTGCCGGGGAATCCTTGCTCAGG
>DRLX01000036.1 GCA_011322715.1 Desulfobulbaceae bacterium | reverse complement strand
GTCGGTGGAACTCTTTCCCGGAGAAGACCGGATTCCGGTTGGTGGAGAATAGTCGCTATATATCGACGATATAGGGCATCCGCTGGATGCCCTATATCGTTTTGTTTTATTCATCATGGGCATTTAACCTGTGTGGCGGTAAAAAGCCCTTGAGGAACATGCCGCTTAAGTGTGTTAAATAGAGGCGTCAACTTTGCCAACAGCGGACTTGATAGCCTCCTGGCATTTGGGAGTAATCTTGTCCATATTCTGGTAGTAGCAGGTGATGATCCTTCCTTGCCCTTTTTTCACGTCTTTGCAAACACCATTTCTGTCTTTTGCCTTGTCACAGCTCTTTTTGATGTTCTCCACAACAGCGTGGATCATTTCGGCACATTTCTTGTTGGAGAGTTGCCCCATCGGCATTGCCCCTGTCCTCTGCTGAATACGCAGACAAACCATTCTTTCAGCTCCACTTTTGCCGGCACAATATTTAGCGGCATCGGCTGTGCAGTCCCCTGCGTAAACATTAACAGCAGTCATTAACAGTGCGGATGCAACAATTACCAGAAGTTTTTTCATGTCCTTCCTCCTTTTGAATTATCCCATACATGGGAGTTATGTGCTTCGTGAAGTGATGGAATTCGTTTGTCAAGCAGGTGACTCAAGGCGGTTGGAAACGGATAGATTGAGACTTCTCTTTTCCAGGGAAACAACCAATTTGAATATATAGATTACAAAACAGGGAGATAGGCGTCAAGAAGAATTTTTTGAACATACCGGAACCATTGCGTTCCAATGGTTTTTCTCTACCATGATTTACTATGGGCAGAGCTGGAACAGTTGATCACGGATAGCCTGAGGACACTGTGGAAAATTGCCGTTTTGCCTCTCTGTATCGCTCCCGCAGGCAGGTGGAGTTATTTTTCAAATATTTTTCAAATGGATCAAGCAATATTGGTATCACGAATTTATGTAACAGGTTGAAATTATATGATTATTGTTCGGTAATAGTGAGAAGTAGTAAATAAAAAAGAAGGAACCGCCCTCGACAATATCTCAGGTACTTGTTGTGTCCGTAACGACTATGAAACCGCACTTGACTACTTGAAGAAGGCCCCGGCCATTAAGCAGGAAATCGGCGACATTAACGGATTATGTGCGACCCAGTACAACAGGGGCCATATCCACCGGTAAAATGATGAACAGGTTGAGGCGTTACAGGCCTCTGGGTAGTCCATGGAATTACCAAAAAGATCAATCTGACCCGGGTTTTGGGGCCATTGATGTCCGGCTTCCCGGGCCCTTGTTACTTTTTTGCTTCCCAGTCTTGCCGGATTGCCGGCAGCTTTTCTTTCCAGGATTCGGCATCTCCATAATCAAGGAATTGTTCCGTATACTTGTGTGGGTCTTTTGTCCGGCGGGCGTGTTTGATCGGGCACCAGTATTTTTCGGTACGGCCGATTACCTCGCGGGCGTATTCAATCAGCCCGTTGCCGTAACCGCAGTAGACGCAGTTGATCTTTTCGATCAGGTTCAGGTAGGGCAGGTAATGGCGGTCGATGGTGAGATAGTCACTTCTTTGCACCCGTGGAATGTTGTAAATGCGGAAGCAGATCTGCTGGTACAGGGTGATGGTCAGATCAAGAAAGACGAGCGGAACGATCATGGAGTAGATGATCGGGGCGGAGACAATGGTTGCCGGTTGTGCCTTGCGAATGTACAGCAGGAGGCCGGTCCGTTGCTTTTTGTGGAGACGACGTACCTGACGTTCAAAAATAATGCGGCCGCGCCTGATCTGATACTGAAATTTGCTGCGCTTTTCTTTTAGCAGGCGGTCAAGCTCCTGCTCAAGTTCTCTCTGGGCGGTCTGTACCCGCCTGATGAGTTCGTCAAGGCCTCTGCCGTTTTTCATCACCCACTCCTCTTTTGTTCAAAAATGTATTGTTCGTTATTTCTCTGGAAGAGGGATAAGATTCCTTGACCAATCTGTCAAGAAGAGAGGATGTCAGTGCAGGAAAAGAGCGATTCCAAAGCAACCCAGTGCCAGCCCGGCAAGTTTTTCCATGCGGAAGAGCCAGACTCCGGTCAGGTCGGCCTTCCTTTGTCTGTTGATCACCAGGGCAACCATCATGTCCCAGCCCAGGACCATTGCGGCCATCCACAGCCCGTACAAAGAGCGCCGGTATAATGGGGTTGCCGGGGAAACTATTGCTGTAAACAGAGAGAGGTAGAAGATAATGTTTTTCGGGTTGAGGATACCGGAGGTAAGGCCGATCAGGAACTGTTTTTTGCTGTTCTGCAGCCGGAGAATATTTGCCGTTTTTTTGATATCCCCTGTGTGCCTGGGTGCTTTGAGCAGAAGAATACCGATATACAGCAGATACATGCCGCCTGCATAATGCAGGGTTCGCATAAGATGATGCATTGACCGGACATATTCAAGGCCGAGTACGGCAATAGAGATATAGACGCCGTTGGCCGTGGCAATGCCTGCACAGACAGCCCATGCGTATTTCAAGCGCATGCGCAGGGCCGTTTGCATAATGAGGAAGAAATCCGGTCCGGGAGTGATAAGTGCCGTAAAATGGGCTGTGGCGAGAATGATAAATTCCATACGTGTCCGATGCCGGTAGAAAGTGAATAAGGAAGGGCCTCAACTGTGGAAGGGCCGTCAACCAGCATAGGGTAGTGGAAGGTGGAAAAGATTGTATAAAATTGAGCAAAAGGGAAGGGCGGAGAAAGAAAAGGCGGTTCTCCGGTCGGAGAGCTCTCCAGGGGCGAAAGACAAACAGAATGGGAGAAGTATTTTTTTTTCAAAGCCCTGAAAGCTATTATTATGCAAAATTGCGCTGATATTCGCCCGGCGTGATCGTGGTCATGGCTTTGAAGTGGCGGTGCAGGTGGCTTTGATCGAAAAAACCGCATTGCAGGGCGACTGTTGCCGGTTCCAGGCCGGCTCGCAGCAATTTCTTGGCTTTGCTGATCCGGCAGTTCAGGCGAAAGGCGTGCGGCGTAATGCCTGTTGCGTTTTTGAACTGCCGCAGCAGGGTATACGGGTTGCTCCGATAGTTGTGTGCAAGTTGTTCCAGGGGAAGTGATCGTTCAAGGTTGTGTGCAAGTTCCTTTTTTATCGCCTCGATATGGGGAAGGGGGCCGGGGTTTCTTGTCTCAGGGGTACAGGCCCGTAAAAATATCGCCCGGACAAAGGAGGAAAGTTCATCCTGCATGGTCGCTCCCCCGGCAGGAAAATCATGCGCCAAGGTCATAAATTTTCTGTACAGCCGGTCGTGGCCAAGTGATATTTCGTCAACTGGGATGAACTGTCGGTTTTGCCATACATTTGCTTGCACGTTCGCGCACCAGGCAGGATCAAGGTAGAGAACAAGATAAGTCCGTTTGGTGGAGCCGACGGGATTGCAGCAGTGCAGGGTATCGGGATTAATCAGTGCCAGACCGCCAGGGCCGAGTCGGGCCTTTGCCCCTGCAACCTCGTAGATGACCTCACCACAATTAATGGCGCCGATGGAAAACCGTTGATGCATGTGCGGCTTGAAGTGACGGCCGCTGTTGGTTGATCTGCGAAGTTCTACAAAGGGGAAATCACCATTGATATAAAACTGTTCGTTTTCCGTCACTCTATCTTTCCTGTTCACAACTTGTCCCAGGCCGATCGTACGGCCTGCAGGAGTGTTCGCACCCGGATATCTTCCCGGCGAGACCGCAAGACAACAAAGGACAGGGGCAGGGGATAGCTTTCCTTGTCCCAGGTGACGAGCTTGCCCTTTTGTTCAGCCGCTTTCGCATCTTCTTCCAGCATGAAGTTGAGGCCGACCCCTGCCCTGATCATGGCGCTTATGGCGCTGTCCTGATCGGCCCGGAGAATAATATTTGGAAAAAGGCCCAGCTCATGGAACTGTTCCTTCATAACCTGGCAATATGGGCATTCCAGGGGATTACCGATCCAAGGCAGGGCGGCTATTTCTTCTTTGGTGCCGTTTTTAATTGTTTTCTTCAGGCTCGTCGGCCCGACGATGCATAACCTC
>DRLX01000035.1 GCA_011322715.1 Desulfobulbaceae bacterium | reverse complement strand
TGTCGGCATAGGTTGCGCAAAATTGCTCTTTGGTGTTTGCCAGCCCACTGGTAACCCCCGCAGAAAGCAGTAAGAGTAAAATCATGGCAGCTCTGATTGCCTTTTTCATGCTTCCGTCTCCTTAAAATATGTGCCGATCTTGTGGCTTAACCAGCGGTTAAAATATACTGTGATGCCAGGGTTACAGTATTTTCATATTACCAATACCCTTGAATACTCAGACGATAACAGACGACTGGGTACATATGAGGTACAGATTGAAAAAAAATGGTCTTGAGGCTATTTTTTTCTGCGAAAATCATGTTGTTCCCGGTCGGGAAGGAAAAAGAGTCGGGCGGCTTGAGTTTAAAGTGTTCTTTGCCGGAAGCCCAATGCAGGAGCTGCCTTCGCTTCGCCGAGAATTATATCCGGGTGGATGTATCGCGGCTCATCAAAACAGGGGGTCAAGTCTACTCTTGGATTTTGTCCGGGGAGCGGGTGGCATGAATTCCCGTGGGCAGCCGTAAAAGGCCAAAAGCAGACTTGACCCCCTTTTGCAGTCCAAGGCCGTTATTGCAATTACATACCTTTGGGGGAAATCAGGAACAGGGTTATGGTCCGCTGCCGACCTGAATTTTTAAAAGAGGCACGGAGTCGGTATAAAAATTGGATACTCCGCCCTGTCCTGAATGTACCGGTTTGAGATCGGCAAACAGATCAAAGGCGCTGATACCTGATACATTGGATGCCATGCATTGAGGAGGTTCAATTTCCCTGGTGCCGATAGATTCCACATCACCATCTGGTAGATTCAGAGTCCAGGACCACTCCGAATCGCCACTGCACAACAAATCGCTGAAAGGTGAAACAAAAACAACGCCGTCAAAACCCCACAATGACCAATACTGCTGTACATCGACAGCTCTGCCCGGCTTAAGCACTGTATAAGAAATGGTATATGAGTCTACCCCGAAATGATCAAAGAAATCTGTAATACCTGTAGGGTCACCCGGAAAAGTCACTGACAGGGGAAGGTTCGTCTTGATCTTCTGTACCGGGGCAACTTCAAAACGAAGAATTTCATTCCCGTAAATGGATCCGGTAGCCACCCAGCTTGCTTCCGGGGAAATGGCCGCCGCCTCAAAATATTGACCGACATCACCCTGTAAGGTACCGAAAAGTCGCGTCACCTCATTGTCGTCTCTATGCAGCAGGTAGGAGAGACCTGTGGCTCCGGCAAAAATATAGTGCCCGTTATCACTCATGGAAATACTTTCCACACCTTCAATGGGTGGCTTACCGGTTAAACCTTCCCCAACCCAGCTTCCCCAGTTATCAAGAGCGCCATACACAGACGGCTGCTGATAGGTGAGCCAGTAATTGAACGCCCAGTTGGCCGGAGAGGAAAAATCAGGTTGAGTAGAGGTGTCACGCACATAACGAATGGTTTCATTGGTAAAGGCAAGATTTTTGCCGTCTGCGGCCATTGCCAGGCCGGTGATCATCTCTCCACTTCCGACCTCAGCTGTCCAACTCGGCGTAGAATTGGAGGTATCCCAGAAGCGCAGCTGATCATCACAACCGCCTGCAGCCAGTTTTTTCCCGTCACGGCTGAGAGCAATGGGTAAAAATGAAATATTCGATGTGCATTCACTGTCATCGGCGTTTACCACGCTCTGCCATCTTAGTCCTTTACGGTCAAGGAAAAAAATTGTGGCAGATCGCTGGTTATTTACGCCCTGGCCAAATTCGGTGGCAACTGCAAGCCGGGAGCCGTCCCCGGAAAAGGCCAGGGTACTTAACCGCTGGTTTTGGCTCAGTTCTATGTTGAGTACAGGAGTGGAACTGTCACGGCGGAATAGATAGAGATGATAATCCGAGGCAGCAGCCAGCCACCGGCCGTCATCACTCAGGGACAACTCCACTTCGGGATAAATTTCATCATCATCAGGTGCGGTGAGGTAAGTCCAGGAAGGTTGAGCGGCATCACATTCAAAGAGATATATCCGTCCATTCTCATCGGATACCGCAGCCACTGAGCCGTCCCGGTTCAGGTCGACATCAATAATAGAAGAATCGACCAGCCCGTGAACAATTGGTTCACCCTGACTGCGGCTGAAAAGGTAAAATCCGCTGCCTTCCGTACCGGCAATTGTACGCCAACCTCTCAGGCTGATATCTATGGCCACCACCGAATCTGGAGGCGCATAGGCGTAGCTTCTGTATGCATCGGTAATCGGGCCTTCTGCCGGTGGTGCCCCGGCACAGGAGGCAGGAGCAGGGCCCCCGCTGCCGGCTGACAGCAACAGCTGGATGCCGGGAAAACAGGAAATGTTATTTTTTTCAGCATGGACGGGGGGAGATAAACAAAGTACCAGAGAGATAACCAACGGAGAGAGGACGATACGCATTTTTTCTCCTGAAGTGAGAGCTTGTCATTCTGTAACACAATGAAAATCAAAAAAGTTTTTCCTACTTGTCATCCACCAGATATCCGAAAAGTTTGCAGTAAACAAGGCAGTCGGTTTCGAAAACGTTATGAAGCTCAATGGAATGATTTGCTGCAATGAGAATTCCTGGTGAAAAGTTAGTGATATTGTAATTTATTCCAGCTGTCTCCAAGAGGAAATCTTGTCGTAACCGCGACCCAACCGGGTTGTTTTTTGGGACAACATAAATTCCTGGAGAGCATGCAGCGATCCCATTATCTTGCCGTTCTGAAATTACTGTTGTTATTACAAGAAGTTTTCCGGCTGGTACAATGTATTGGGTTGAAGATTCGGTTCCGTCAGGTTCCTGCTTGATGAAGTCACTGCTGTTGGTTCCCTTAACCCAGGCTGTCGGCGCCAGTTCAACAACATCAGACGGATTAACTACAGGGGAAGTGTTTCCCCCCAAGCCCAGGGGAATAACTACCACTTTATCGGCAGCAGATGCCGAGGAAAAAGTGGTGCCGATGAAAATCAGGCTGATAATACAGAACCAGCTGAAAAATGATGACCAGTTAGACATAATTGACCTCCTGTAATTCAACCACTATGGACTAAAAGTCCATAGAATGCCTTGCGTGTAATAAAAGGAAATAAAAGGGTCAGAGTAAAATTAGATTAATCGTTGTTTCATGTAGCTTTCAGGCAAAAAAAATTTTTACAGACAGATAGTGACCGCTTTCCCGCCAGGCAAGGGGATAACGACAAAAGTGCAGGATGTTGCTGCAGGTGATGGCTGCGCCGCCAGTTCCAGCTTTACTGCAAAGCCGTCATTGACGAATCC
>DRLX01000034.1 GCA_011322715.1 Desulfobulbaceae bacterium | reverse complement strand
GTTGACAAGCCCGGGCAGCACCACATGGGCGGAACCATCAAAGACCTGGTCCATCTCCGTTGCCGGTCTTCCTCCCGATGGCAGGATTTCGATGATCGTATCGCTCTCGACAACAATGCCGCCGCCGGCGTCAACATCATCACTTACCAGAATGGCAAGCGGATTTTTCAGCCAGAGTTTCATCAGTTGTTCCTACAGTTTCTCCAGCAGGCCGGTCTTTTCGTTGAATGCTTCAATCAATCTGTCGATCTCGTCCATGGTACCTGGAATACTCGTCCAGTAATCCGGGTCATACCACTGGGCCTGGATCTCTTCAAAGCTCTTGCCCTGCTGTTCAACCCAGGTGAAATATTTCAGATTGTGGATCCGTTTGCGGTCAACATAGGTCAGTTCCTGCATGTTGTCCGTGGTCTCACCAAGCAGATAGCGATGAAAAACCCCGGCAGCATCCAGGTCGGTGAATTTACCTTCCTCTTCGGTCAGTTCCGCCAGACGGCTCTGGTACATCTCCATGGAATCTGTGGCCATGGTGATGATGACGTCCTGCTTATCCATCTCAAAATATTTGGCCGTTTTTATGGCGGCAAGCACATTGGCAATACTCGAAATTCCCAACAGGTCCAGCTCATTGACCAGCTCTTCGGTCACCCCCTGGGCGAGCAGATATTTTTTACCAGTCGGTTCGTTAAACAGCCGGATCAGGCCCATGGGGCCGTTATCATCAATGGCAGTGACAATATCGGTATTCTTGACATTATGGATCCAGGGCACATGCTTGTCGCCGATACCCTCGATGCGGTGAGCGCCGAATCCGTTGTTCAGAAGCGTCGGGCACTGCAGGGCTTCGCTGGCCACGATTTTGGCCTGTGGAAAGTGTTTTTTAAGAAAATCGCCGCAGGCAATGGTGCCGCCGGAACCGGTATTGGAGACCATGGCCCGGAAACGGTCACCGGCTTCCATGATTTCATCCAGGACCTCCAGCATGGCGTGGCCGGTTACCTGGTAATGCCAGAGGTAATTGCCGAATTCATCAAACTGGTTGAAAATGAAAAGGTTCTGGCCCGAGTTTCGCAGCTCGTTGCATTTGTCAAAAATTTCCTTGACATTGGACTCGGAACCGGGCGTTTTGATGGTCTCGCCCGCCACCCTGGCCAGCCAGTCAAACCGTTCCTTGCTCATGCCTTCAGGTAGAATGGCGATGGAGTCGCAGGCCAGCAGGTTGGAATCATAGGCCCCGCCCCGGCAGTAGTTGCCGGTGGAGGGCCAGACGGCCTTCATGGTGGTCGGATCGAACTGTCCGGTCACCAGCCTGGGGACCAGACAACCATAGGCAGCCCCGACCTTGTGGGCACCGGTGGGAAACCATTTGCCCAGCAGGATGACAATTCGGGCATTGATACCAGTCAGTTCTTTGGGGAGCACCAGGTAATTAACACCGCCGAATTTCCCCCCTTTTTCTTTGGGTTCGTTATGCCAGTTGATGCGAAAGAGGTTGCGTGGGTTTAAGTCCCACAGTCCCACATTCTCAAGCTGTTTTTTGATGGTATCCGGGATCAGGGCCGGATTGATCATCTGTTTGAAGGTGGGGATGATAATATTCTGCTCCCTGGCCCGTTTGACGGCATTGTCCAGTTTTGTCTGATCGTGCAGGGTAAGATCGATGAGTTGATGCATGGAGTTCCTTTCTTTTTCTTTGTTTTCATGGTTTGCCCATCAGGGCTTTTACCGCATCAAGGGACGGTTCGATGTGGTGCGGCTGAATACCTGTCATCTCCACTCCGGTCATGGCGCTGTTGATGTCTTTTAAGCCGTTGCCGGTATTGAGGATGACGATGCGCTCATTCGCCTCGACCAACCCTTCTTCCACGGCCCTGACAAGACCGGCAAAGGCGGCGGCCCCGGCCGGTTCACCGAAAACACCACTTCCCTGCGCCAGTCGGGGGATGGCGGTCAGGATTTCATCATCGCTGACCTGGACAAAGGCGCCGCCGGTTTCGGTGACCGCGGCCAACGCCTTGATCCTGTCCCTGGGCAGACCGGCACTGATGCTGTCGGCAATTGTTTGCCCGCAAACAGGGGCCTTTTCCAGCACATCCTCCCCGTTTTTCCACGCCTGGTAGAGAAAATTTGAGCCCTCGGCCTGAACGCCGATGAGGCGGGGCATGCGGTCAATCCAGCCCAGGGCGCGTAAATCCCTGAGTCCCTTGTGCAGACCGCCGATGATGCAGCCATCACCGACACTGACAAAGATTACCTCCGGCGCCTGCCATTTCATCTGCTCACAGATCTCATAGGCGGCGGTCTTTTTGCCCTCGGTCATGTACGGGTTATAGCCGGTATTGCGGTTGTACCAGCCATATTCATCGGCTGCTTCAAGGCAGAGTTCAAAGGCGTCGTCATAGGTTCCTTTGACCAGCATAACCGTTGAATTGTACACCAGCAGTTGGGCAATCTTGGCGGGTGGCGCCGACTCGGGCACAAAGATGACATTTTTTTGGCCCACGCTGGCGCAGATGCCTGAGAGGGCGGCTGCCGCATTGCCGGTGGAGGCGGTGGTTATAATTTCGGCCTGTTGTTCCCCGGCCTTGACCACGGCTACGGCACTGGCCCGGTCCTT
>DRLX01000033.1 GCA_011322715.1 Desulfobulbaceae bacterium | reverse complement strand
TTCATCGTTGTCTGGTGATCTTTTTTTCTTTAATAACAACTTGTTATGGTGATTTTTTTTACTAAAACATATCATTGTCTCGTCACGCTTTGCTAATTCCTCTTTCTGCCTTTCCTGTTTATGTTACGGTTTTTAAAATACTTTTTTCTTTTTTCTCTGCTTATCGTTGTGTTGTTGGTCGCCGCTGCAGGGGGGGGATTATATTATCTCGTTGTTCTCCATCCAAGCCCTGAGATCAGTCAGAAAAATATTAAAGCTATCCTTGGTCGGGAGAGTCCTGTTCTCTATAATGACGGTCTGGACAAGATAGGCGTACTTTTTCAGGATTATCATCGACAGTACCTTCGCTATGACCAGATTCCTAAGCAGTTCATCGAGGCGCTTGTAGCTGCTGAGGATAATCGTTTTTTTCATCATTACGGTATCGATCCCGCCGGTATTCTCCGGGCCATGATTGCCAACATCAAGGCGGGTCACGTCGTGCAGGGAGGGAGTACGCTTACGCAGCAGACGGCCAAAAACCTGTTTAAGCGGCATTCACGAAGTTATCAGGCAAAGTTGAAAGAGCTTTTGTATGCTCTGCAGCTTGAGTATCATTACCCCAAGGAAAAAATCCTTGAATTTTACTGCAATCAGTTTTTTGTCAGCGGTAATGGGCATGGACTCGGGGTTGCTGCAAGGTATTATTTCAACAAAGATCCGCAAGACCTGACTCTTCTTGAAAGTGCTTTTATCGCCGGCAGTGTTAAACGTCCCAATTATTACAATCCTTTTACCAAGAAGAATAAACAGCAGGCGAAACTGGCCCGCAAACGTGCGCAGGAGCGCTCCGCTTATGTGTTGCGCAATATGCTGAAACTGCAGATGATTACCCGGCAGCAGTATGATGACGCCACCACCGGCGATCTCGTCTTCAGTCGCGGCAGGATGGCCTATGCCTTGAATACCGTTATGGACCTGGTGAAAGAGGGCCTCAACTCGGCGAGCATAACCAGGGCCCTTGAGGATCATGGTATTTCCAATGTTTCCACCTCCGGGGTCAGGATTATCACCTCCGTTGATCACGACCTGCAGGCAAAGACCCTGTATGCTTTACGCAGGCAGCTCAGCCGTCTGGATGTCAGACTTCGCGGCTATAGGAGAGTTGAGGTGCAGGAAGAATATGCGACCATGAAGCTGCCGCATAAAAAGGAGGTGCAACCGGGTGATTTTCTTTTGGCCACTGTTCGGTCCATCAACAGGAAAAAGAAGTGGAAGGTGGAGGTAGCGGTTGACCTGGGCGACTCTTCGCAGACCGGCATTATTGACAACAATGGATTTGCCCATATTTTAAGCGCCTATGTCAAGCATGAGGGCAAACGATGGACAAAGGTCAAGGAAAAAAAGGACCTGCCGCGCCTGTTAAAACAGTTGCATCCGGAAGATCGGGTTTATGTCAGTGTACGCAATATTGCAGAAGACGGCACTGTTCATCTGGATCTTGAGCGGTACCCCGGGGTTGAGGGAGCGGCCCTGATCATGCAGAAAGGTGCCATTCTTGCCATGGCCGGAGGCATGGAAAACCGGTATTTTAATCGTGCCATTGATGCCAGGAGACTGATGGGATCGACGTTCAAACCCTTTCTCTTTACCGCCGCTCTGCAGCTTGGTTGGAATAGTAGCGATCTGCTGGACAATCGCAGAAATATTTTTGTCTTTATGGACCGTCCGTATTTTCCGCGGCCGGACCATCACAGCCCCTTTGACCGGGTCTCCATGAGCTGGGCCGGGGTGAATTCGGAAAACGTGGCCGCAGTATGGCTCTTGTATCACCTGACCGACTATCTTACCCCGCCCCGGCTCAGGCAGGTGGCCGCCTATCTCGATATGGCGCCCCGGCGGGATGAACAAGGCGAAGAGGAGTCCTATCAGCAGTTCAGCGCCCGCATCCGCGATACCTTCGGCATCAAGGTGGACCGGGATATTCTCAGTCGGGCGGCCTATGAACAGGCGGTAAAAAATCTGGAAACGGATTTTCTGTTTGAAGACCGTGCCCCCCAGTATGCCCAGCTGCGAGAACTTCCCTATGGCCTTCATTTTGGTGAGTATCTTGAGCCGATACAGGAAGAACTCACAGGAAAAAAGGGCAAAACGATCAAGGAAAGAGAGCGGCGGGAATTGCTGTTGCGCAAACATTTGCTCTCAAGGTCCTATCTCGGCCTGCGGCCGTTGTTGCCGTTGGTCCAGGAATGGAAAAATTATTATATACAGCTCCGGGAGCGCGAAGATTCCTTCTTTTCTTCGTTTACGCCGGCGGCGCCCACCCGGCCCGAGGGCATGCTGGTCGAAGATGATGCGGGCAGGTTGATCCTGACGATGCGCAAGAGGCTGCCGGAGAACTGGTATGTGATTGGTGATACAGCCATGCTCCGGCGTCTTGAAGATCTTGATGAAAAGGAATTTGACCGGTTCTGGAAATCGGTCCAACTGGAAGGGGCCGTTTGTGTCTGCGCCTATGAGCAGGTCCAGGCCCAGATGGAACGCGAACGTTTGAAACTTCAAGATGCACGACCGTATTCAATGGAGGTTTTATCGAGGATTCGTGATTACCGGGTCATGGTCGGCCTCCAGTACCTTATTCGGTTGGGCCGGGCCATGGGTATCAAGAACAGGCTGGCTCCGGTCCTGTCCTTTCCGTTGGGTTCAAATGTCGTCACTCTTGCGGATTTGACGCATATGTATGAGACTATTGTTTCCGGATTGTCCTATCGGGAAGGTCATCGGGGCGCGGATACGATACATCCGGCGAGAAACGGCGGCCGAGAGTTTGAGGACGGCCTTTCCATAATTGATCGTATTGAGACGCCAGGCGGAGAAATCATTTATGCACGAAATCCGGCTGTTCGGCGAGTGATTGATTCCGAGACCTCTTCGGCCGTCAGTCATATTCTGCAAAATGTGGTCAAATACGGGACCGGCAGGTATGCCGGCGAGCATGTCCGGCTGCATAGTGAGGACCTCAAAAAGGAGGCGGAACTTTCGGCGCTTGACCTTCCTGTTCCTCTGCTGGGAAAAACCGGCACGGCTAATCAGTTTCGTAATGCCGCTTTTGTCGGCTATGTTCCTGCGCCTGCTGGGGATAATGATGCGGTCATGGCTTTGCCCGGTGGATTTACTATTGGTACCTATGTCGGTTATGATAAGAATCGGCCGATGAAAAGCGGAAATACGCATATTACGGGTTCGGTCGGTGCTCTGCCGATCTGGAGCGACCTGGCGGACGCCGTATTGGAAAAGGAAAAGGCGGGTGAACGCTTTGATCCTGTTGATTTGAGTTTCGGCGGTCTGGGTCTGCAATATCCCGATACCGGTCAGCTATTTGTGCCGGTGGATCCGAAACAGGGCGGAGTCGTTCTGAAGGGACGGGGAGGGCGACATGCACGGATTGCCCCTGATTTTCCCGTCATTTTGACCTATGGCATCGTCGGTGCCGGGGGTCGCTTTGATCCGACGCGACTCTTCAAACCGTTTTGGCGCAATGAGCAGGCAATCGCCGGTGAGAAATAATGCCTCTATCGACCCTTTTTCGCACAGGACGTAAACCCGTCGTTTTTCGTTGGGTTTATGTTGGATGAAGGCCCGATGCGGGGAGAAGAGAAAAAGTGGAAAAAAGCAATTGTAGCTTCCCGAGTAATCTGATAGTTTATTTTTTATTTCGCCTGTATCCGAAAATGACGTGGAGTGCCGGGTGAAGGTGTTGCACCGCTTACCGGTAAACGCTTACGGCCCCACGACTGGTGAACTCTACGTCTCTTGATGAACGGTTATAAAAATACTCCTTCGGCAATGTCGGGGATTTGAATAAATTTATGTGCATTCGACAAAAAACATTCCGTTACGCGGTTGCCGGTTTCAGCGTAAGCCTTTTGTTGCTTAGTGGCTGCGTGGCTGAAAAATCGATGATTCCTCCCTATCAGGGGCGTGCGCAGCGTGAGGCGGCAATGGGTTCTTCATATAAAGCTCTGCCCATATCTCCCCATGCCGTGATCGAACCAACCACCAAAGAGTCCGGCAATTCCGGACCGTCCGTAGGTGATGACGATTTGCTGCTGCCGGTGCTGACCCGTATAAATGACCGTATTTTCTCCTATGAACAAAAGCTTGCGGTTATAAAAAATCTTGAGAGTTCTCTGGCCGCCTTTTCCAATGAACAGGAGAAACAGGACAAACTTGCCGGGTGCCGGCAACAGATAGAAAATATACTTGATCGATACAATAGTTTGCATCAGCAGTTTTTACACAGGAATTCGATAACAACAACGGCCCTGTTTTCCGGCAAGGATCTGTTGGATCTTGAAAAGAAGGATTTTGGTTTTCTGGAAGGTGACTGCGGTCGGCTGCTGGCACAGGACCATCCGGAACGTGCTCTTGTGCCGTTGAACAAGGAAGTCATTACGGAAAAAGAACGTGCAGTCTCTGCTGCGTATGCGGCAGGTGAGTATAAAAAAACAATCGATTTGTATGAGCAGCTCACCTCGACAATAAATACCCCGCTTCCCTATGACCTGACGTTTGCCTATGGGCAGGCCTTGATGAAGACCGGTCGTGAAACCGAAGCCCGCAAGGTGTTTACCCAACTTCTTTCCAGGATACGACATCATGATCAGGCGCAATGGGAATTTACCCTGATGCAGTTGATCGGTGATCTTGATTTTGCCCTTGGCTCCTATACACCCGCCAAAAAACAGTATAGTGAGATCGTCGATGCATACCAGGGCCTGGCGGAGAAAAATGAATGGGCAAAGCAGCAGCTTGCCGCCTTGAATGTCGCTGATCAACAGAGTCGGGAGGTGAAGGCCTATGCCGATTTGTTGCGCAGTTTTCTCGCCTATAATCCCGAAAGGGATGGGTATACGGTGGTCAAAAAGGCTGAGGCCTACCTGAAAGCCTACCCATATTCCCTTGTCGCATCGAGCGCTGATCAACTGGTCACCATCAATCGCAAACAGGCCGATGCCTGGTATAACAAATTGCTGCAGCAGGTGGACCGTCTGGCAGCGGAGAAAAGATATCAGGATGCATTGCTGCTTATCGAAAGGGTGCCCCGTCTGATTCTTCCTATTGACAAACAGCAGGAACTGGCGACCAGGGCCCGGAAGTTGCGGACGACCGAGGCCATCAATCGTGAAACAACCGTTCTCGCCCAGGAACAGCAGGCACAGGAAAACTGGAATACGGGAATGACCGCTCTTGGGGCCCGGGAATATGACAAGGCCATCGAAGCCTTTACCAAGGTTTTGGGAACTTCCTATGATGATCGGGCTCGTAAAAAGATTGACGAGGCCGCTAATCTTGCCGCCAGAGAGGATCGCAGGCGGGCGGCGGAACTCTTTGTCCGCTCCGGCAGGACCCATGATCTCTGGAGTAGAAAAAAATTATTACTTGCTTCCAGACAATTATTGCAGGATATTCTTATTAAATATCCTCAGTCCGATATTGTTGACAAGGTAAAACGGAATTTACAACGTATTGATGAGGAAATAGCAAAGATTGATCCCAACCTGCTGTCTGCGCCGATGACGGTCAATGGCGGATTGGCGGAACCTGTCGATAAGGCGGCGGGTATTGAATCTGAGAAAGAAGGGCAAGAGAGCGAGTTGCCGCCGGCCCGGGCAGTGAAACCCAACGCTGTCAGAGAATAAACATTATTGAGGAGTAAGATTACGATGGACAAGAAAAATATCACCATTGGTGTGTTGGCCGGCCTGGTTATCCTGGGTTCCCTCTGGGGATCAGTGGGCAACCGGAATTCCAAGGTTTTGCGTCAAGAGCTTGAAGATATGAAGGCAAAGCTCGCCTCTGTTCAGGTGGTCAGTAGCCGGTCCCATGAAGCGGTTTTGACCAAAACGGCTGCTCTGCAGAAAGAATTGCAGCAGTGTGAAACACAGGTTGAAAAAGCCCGGAATGAATTGATTACCCTTCGCAAGGCAAATAAGAGTCTTGAGGCGAGATTATCGGAACGTGATGCCGCCGTGCAGAAGCTGAAGGCACAGGCAAAACAGTTGGTAGCGCAGAAGCAGCAGTTGGCTGCGCAGGCGCAGGGAGCTGCTTCCAGGCAATTGACGGCCCTGCAGAAAAAAGCGGGGGCATTACAGGCCAGAATCGTTACTCTGCAGAATGCGCTGAAGGGAAAAGACCAGCAGATTGCGAAAATGCAGCAGGCCATGGCGTCGCAACTTGCCGCCCTGAAAAAAGAAAATGGATCACTGAAGGCCGGGCTGAAAAAGCTGTCGGCACAGGCGGCCAAAAAGGTATCTGCAACCCAAACAGCGCAGGTGACCGCCTTGCAGAAAAAAATCACCGAGCTTCAGGCGGAGATTAAACAGAAGGATACGCAGATCAGCGAATTGCAGGCTGCCATGAAAAAAATGCAGACTGCGATGGCAACGATGAAACAGTCCGCAACGACAAAGGTTGCCCCAAAAGAGCAGCAGGAACCCACTGTTGTGGTTGTGGAGGAAGCCGACCGGTCGTCTGACGATGCCGCAGCAGCAGGGGGAGGATGTGCGGAACTTGAGAAGGCCAAGGCGCAGATTATCGGGCTGGAAAAAATGGTAGAGGAGAAAAATGCTACAATCGAGGAGATCAGCCGCGAACTTGATCGGGTGAAAATCAATATGGACGTTCTCCTGGCAAAGATCAGTGACCAGCAGGATGCCTTGCAGGAGGTTCAGGTGGAAAACAGTGAACTCGTTAAAGAACTTGCTGCAAAAAATGAAGAGTGCGCCGATCTGCAGGAGCAACTACATAAGGCGCCTTTGCAGTAATGTACTTCATTGTGTAAGGAGCTTCGCCGCACGTGCTGAAAAGTGGCTTGAAGTCTTTTCGGCAACCTTCCCCGGGAAGGTTGCCGATTTTTTTTTATAGCTGCTCCCTGACCGTTGCTGTTGATGTGTGATACTCCATGAAAGCCCAGCTTCTCAAACAATGTTCCCTTGTTACCGCTACCTCCGATCCTCTGGAATTCTGCGAAGTGGAAATCCCGAAGCCTGGGCCCGGAGAAGTGCTGCTTCATATTTATGCCTGCGGGGTTTGTCATACAGAACTGGATGAAATAGAGGGCCGAACTCCGCCGCCGGTCTTTCCGATTGTTCCCGGACATCAGGTGGTGGCAAGGGTTGTCGCCCTGGGCGCTGGTGTGACCCGGTACAGGCTGAATGATCGGGTCGGGGTTGCCTGGATTTTTTCCGCCTGTGGTCATTGTTCCTTTTGCCGTGAAGGACGGGAGAATCTCTGTCCGGAATTTACGGCCACCGGTCGTGATGTTCATGGTGGTTACGCCGAATATATGATCGCCCGGCAAGGGTTTATTTATTCTCTGCCGGAGGAACTGTCTGATATCCAGGCAGCGCCGCTTCTCTGCGCCGGTGCCATTGGCTATCGTTCTCTCCATTTGACCGGACTTACAAATGGACGGATCCTGGGACTGACCGGTTTCGGCGGTTCCGGGCACCTCGTCCTGCAGATGGTACGGCATCGTTTTCCGGACACTCCTGTCTTTGTCTTTGCCCGTAACGAGAGGCAGCAACGTTTTGCCCTTGCGCTCGGCGCTTCCTGGGCAGGAAGGAGCGACCAGTCACCGCCGGAGTTGATGCATGCCGTTATCGACACCACACCGGCTTGGAAACCGATTGTTGATGCCCTGGCATTCCTGCGTCCCGGCGGACGCCTGGTCATAAATGCCATTCGCAAGGAAGACCGGGACCGGGAGCAACTGCTTCGGCTTGACTATGAACAACATCTCTGGCAGGAAAAGGAAATAAAAACAGTTGCCAATGTCTGTCGTGAGGATGTGCGTGCATTTCTCCGGTTGGCGGCTGAAATTGGAATCAAGCCGAAAGTTGCGTGTTATCCGCTTGCCTGTGCCAATATCGCCTTGCGGGAATTAAAACAGGGGGCATTCCAGGGCGCCAAGGTGCTGACCATGGTGTGATCCTTTCACGGGCTTTTCCGATTTTTTCCATGTCTATAAATATTGACAAAGATGGCGATGTCGCCTAACTGTTGTCACCACTTTTTGCTATTTTCACCCTTTTTTTCTTATCGACACGGACCAGGAACCGTTTATCGGCGCCGGCGTCGGTACTTTTTGTTGGAACAGGAGGATGTGGCCTTATGACCGTAGAGAAAAACATAACCGTCGGCCCCTGCGAGCTGCGTATTCTCGAGACCGGCGAAACAGGGACCAGAGATATTGTTCTGCTGCATGGCTTAAAATTTACCGCCCAGACCTGGCAGGAAACCGGTACCCTGGACATCCTTGCCGACAATGGCTGTCATGGCATTGCCGTTGACATGCCGGGGTTTGGTAAATCAGCAAACTGCGATGAGGATCCTTCCACGGTGTTGCGTAGCGTTATCGAGCAGGAGACCGCCGGGAAACCGGTCCTGCTCGGACCCTCCATGGGCGGACGTATTGCCCTGGAGTTTGCCCTTGATCACCCTGAGCATGTCGGCGCCCTGATCCTTGTCGGCGCGGTCGGCATTAAAGATAATCAGGGACGGCTTGCCGGGCTACAGCTGCCGACTCTGCTTGTCTGGGGAGGTGAAGATCAGATCTCGCCCCTTGCCGACAGTGACATCCTGCTTGATAACATTGCCGGCAGCAGTCGGGTGGTCCTTGACGGGGCGCCCCATCCCTGTTATCTCGATCAACCGGAGAATTTCCATCGGGCAATACTGGATTTTCTCGCCTCGTTGTCGTGAAAGCAATTAAAAAAATTTAACCCGGCATAGCCGGTCAAGTGGAATATTGTCCATGGGAAAAACACTTATCATTGCCGAGAAACCAAGCGTTGCCGCTGATATCGTCAAGGCCCTGCCCGGTAAATTTAAGAAAACCAAGACCCATTTTGAGGGAGCAGATCATATCGTTTCCTATGCCATCGGCCATCTGGTTTCCATTGCCTATCCGGAAGAGATCAATCCTGAATTTAAGAAATGGTCTCTGGATAATCTTCCCATCCTGCCGTCTCCCTTTCCGTTGGCCGTGTTGCCGGGAACAAAATCGCAGTTTAACGCCCTTTCTAAATTGATCCGCCGCCGAGATGTTGACGTTATCGTCAATGGTTGTGATGCCGGCCGGGAAGGGGAGTTGATTTTCAAGTATATCCTTAAACTGGCATCCACCCGATCAGTGGCGGGTAAATCTATCCGCCGGCTGTGGCTGCAGTCCATGACTTTAAATTCCATTCGCCAGGGATTGGAGAACCTTCGGGACAATGAAGAGATGGTCTCCCTTGAGGAAACAGCTCTGTGCAGATCGGAAGCGGATTGGTTGATCGGTATTAACGCCACCAGGGCGCTGACCTGCTATAATTCACGGTTTGGCGGTTTTCGGAAGACACCCTGCGGCCGGGTGCAGACGCCGACTCTTTCCATGCTGGTGAAACGGGAGGCGGAGCGCAGGGCCTTTGAACCCACGGATTATTTTGAACTGCATGCCGATTTCCACTGTGAAGACGTTCAATATGAGGGAGTATGGATTGATCCTGATTTTACAAAAGATCCGGACCGGCCCCACGCCAGGAAAAACAGGCTGTGGGAGGAAGAAAAGGCCCGGGCTATTGTCGAAAAATGCACGGGCAAAGAGGCAACGGTTGAGGAAAGCGGCAAAAAATCGACCCAGAGCTCGCCGCCGCTCTATGATCTTACCCTGCTGCAGCGGGAGGCCAACAGTCGTTTCGGCTTTTCCGCCAAGAATACTCTTGGCCTGGCCCAGGCCCTGTATGAACGCCATAAACTGATTACCTATCCGAGAACAGATAGTCGTTGCCTGCCGGAAGATTACCTGCCGACGGTGAAAAAGATCGTTACCAGGCAGCAGGAATGGCAGTATGGACGTTTTGCCGCCGAGGCCCTGCAGAAAAAGTTTGTCAAAAAGAGCAAGCGGATCTTTAACAACAAAAAGATCAGCGATCATTTTGCCATTATTCCAACTTCCGAGCTCCCCAAAACTCTCTCCGAACCGGAATACAAAATCTATCAGATGATCGTGCAGCGTTTTTTGGCGGTTTTTTTCCCGTCGGCTGTCTTCCATAATACAAAACGCTTGTCCATTGTTGAACAGGAAACCTTTCTCACCGAGGGAAAAATCCTACTTGAAGCCGGATGGAAGGCGATTTACGGGGTTCAGGCGGGAAGCGGTGTCGGAAATCTACAGCCCCTGCCTGAAAACAGGCCGGTGCTGTGCGAGGAGATTGAGCTGCAGAAACACCAGACCAAGCCGCCGCCGAGATTTTCAGAGGCGACCCTGTTGTCCGCCATGGAACATTCCGGCAAGCTGATTGATGATGAAGAACTTGCCGAGGCCATGAAAGAAAGGGGACTGGGCACTCCGGCCACCAGGGCGTCCATTATCGAGAAACTGATCAATGAAAAATATGTCAGTCGTGAGCAACGGGAGCTGGTACCCACCGGCAAGGCCTTTGAATTGTTGTCCCTGCTGACCGATAAACATATCGACGTGCTGGCCTCACCGGAGCTGACCGGGGAGTGGGAGTATAAACTCAATCAGATCCTGAAAGGTTCCATGACCAGAGATCAGTTCATGGCTGAAATTCGGGAAATGACCCGTACTATTGTCGAAAAGGTCAAAAACGGGGATGAGACAAAGCCGAAAGAGGCCCCTTTTTCGCCCATAAACGGTATTCGCTTTTTTGAAACCGCCACTGCCTATGAATCGGAAGATAAAACAATTATGATCCGCAAGGTGCTCGGTGGACGAATAATGGATGTGAAGGATGTTGTTGCATTGATTCGGGGAGAGACCATCGGCCCTTTTGGAGACTTCCGGTCCAAAAAAGGTAAGCCGTTTTCGGCCTCG
>DRLX01000032.1 GCA_011322715.1 Desulfobulbaceae bacterium | reverse complement strand
TTGCGGCAAGGGGAGAGAGGAGAAGAAATTTATCTGCTGATGTTCCAGCGGGTCTGTTCCTGCCTGATGGTTTCAGTAAACCCAATATCGTTTTCCCCGGTGTGCTTGCCATCCAGGCGTCGCCGTACACGGATGAAAAGAACGTAGAAGAGGAAATCGGTCGTCTGTGTGCGTCTCTGTCCACGATCGATGCTCTGGTGGAACAAGTTCCTCTGGTTCTTGTGACCGAGGATTCCGAGTTTATCAGCAGAAATCTGAATAATTTTTTATGGGTTACCTTCACCCGCTCCAGCCCTTCGCATGACATCCATGGCGCAGGGAGTTTTATTGACCATAAACACTGGGGTTGCACAGGCCCGCTCATTATCGATGCCCGCCTCAAACCACACCATGCTCCACCCTTGGTTGAAGACCCGAAGATCACACGCCGGGTCGATGCATTGGGGAAAGTCGGGGGATGCCTGCATGGAATTATCTGAGCAAACAATACCAACAGGAGCCTGAACATGCCGAGTACAGAATTTTTTCTCACCTCGCTGGTGGTAATTTTGATCCCGGGAACCGGGGTTATTTATACGGTCTCAACAGGGCTTTTCCGGGGTCGGCGGGCAAGTATTGCCGCATCTTTTGGTTGTACAACAGGAATCATTCCACACCTCTTGGCAAGTATCCTTGGCTTATCAGCCATATTGCACATGAGTGCGCTTGCTTTTCAGGCCATTAAATTTGCGGGTGCCGGTTATTTGCTCTATCTTGCCTGGGCCATGTGGCGCGAAACTGGGACGTTGCAATTTGATTCCCATGCCCGGGCAAGGGGCTTGCTGCAGATTGCAACGAGAGGTTTTCTGATCAATATTCTTAACCCCAAACTCTCCATCTTTTTCCTGGCCTTCCTGCCGCTTTTTATCTCCGGTAATGCTCACTCGCCGATATTTCAGATGTTACTGCTCGGTTTTATTTTCATGATTATGACTTTGATGATCTTTATCCTGTACGGCATTTCGGCAAATGGCGTTCGCCGGCACGTTGTCCATTCGCCGCGAACGATACAGTGGTTGCAACGGTCATTTGCAGCCATCTTTGCCCTGCTTGGCATTAAGCTTGCGCTGACTGAGCAATAAAAGGGACGAGTTATGAAAAAGGACGAAACCTTCAAGTGGGACGATAAAAAATTTGTTGAGTTCTATACCGATTCCGCAAACGTCATCATTCTTGAAAGATTGCGATTAATAAAGATCTTACTTGAAATTGTTGAATTTCATTTTCCATCTCTCTCTGGTCTAAACATCCTGGATTTAGGTTGTGGTGACGGTATCATAAGCAGGCATATTTACGATACCTCACCAGACAATTCTTTTTTCCTCGTTGACGCCTCCGAGGAAATGCTCAAAAAAGCAAAAACAAATTTATCCGGAGCAAACGCAACATACAGCCACTACACATTCCAGGATTATATTGCATCGAGAACCGAGTACAGCAAATACAATATTGTCTTTTCGGCAAATGCCATCCACCATTTAGATTTTGTAGAAAAAACAGAGCTTTTCAGCAAGATCTATAATGAGTTGCAGTTTGGCGGCCTCTTTTTAAATATCGATCCTGTTCATCCGAATTCAGCCTACAGCGAAGAAATACAATTTGAAATCTGGCGCAGCTGGATGAATGAAACACTGGCGAAAAGTGGCCATAAAGATGCTGTCGGAAAATACGATACTATTCCGTCGGTGTACAAGAACAACCTGGAAAACAAGCCGAGTTCCCTGTGGGATCAGTTGGAAATGCTGGGAAAATGCGGGTTCAGAGATGTGGATTGTTTTTATAAGTACGGTATTTTCTCACTGTTCGGCGGTGCAAAATAGTTTCGTATTTTCTATGTGTTGCATGACCGTGTAAATCTGGACAAATCCGTTATGGTCGATGTCATTGAATTAGAAACAGACCGTCTCAAAATGAGGCAATGGAAAAAAGATGACCGGCCGTTATTTGCCGCATTAAATGCGGACCCGGTTGTAATGGAATATTTTCCTGCCGTTCTTGACAAGTCTGAAAGCAATGCCATGGCGGAGAGAATTCAGCAACTCATTTCCAGGCGTGGTTGGGGATTCTGGGCTGTGGAAGAAAAAACGAGCCATGCCTTTATCGGCTTTGTCGGATTGCATGTACCAACTGCCGAACTGCCGTGTTCACCGTGTATTGAAATCGGCTGGAGGCTGATGCGGGAATTCTGGGGGAAAGGTTATGCGACTGAGGCCGCCAGGGCAGCTTTACAGGTGGCTTTCAAACAGTTGGATATTGAAGAAGTCTTTGCTTTTACCCCGGTAGGTAATGCAAGGTCAAGGGCGGTTATGGAACGTTTGCACATGGAGAATACTCAACAGAATTTTGAGCATCCGGCCATTCCGGAGGGGCACCTGTTACGTGAGCATGTTTTGTACAGGTTGTCTTGGGAACGTTGGCATGATTGGCGCAAAATCAACAATGAGGATTAAATCTGTTTGAATGCATAAGTAGAGGGAAGGAGTCTAAAAGAGACCTCCTGTGGTAGTCATCTTTTTTCCGATTTTATGGGTCAACTTATTTCACTAATTTAGCGGTAATAGAATACACAATTTGATCCGGAAAATCTAATTTTAGCCGACTGGTAATCACTTTTTCGGGTGAAAATTACATTGTTTTTTCCACCTCGTTCTCATTTTTCTCTGTCCTGATTCCGCATTTTTTTCTCCATAGGTCACCCCCACGTAAAAAAGAAAATAGAATACAGGTAGTCTGTATTCTCTTTTTTCGTTTATCCTGAACCCTGTGGGAGTGACCAGTGAATATTCTTTCTCCATCAGTACGTTACAGTTCCCTCCTTTTCTTTTTCCTTCTCACCGCCTGCGGCCCCCTGCAGGAAACCGTCAATCCTTACAACGAAAAATTCAAATGCAGGGCCAGGGATGATGCCGGGGAATGTATCGATACTCCGACCGCCTATAAAAAGGCCCGGTATCCTGAACTAGCCTCAGGAGGTGAATCAGAACCGGCAACCGGCATAACTCAAGAAATCCAGGATAATCGGTATAGGTTGGTTGCCGGGCTCCTGCAGGAAGGAAACAAGCCGCTCCTGCAGCCGCCGAAAATCCTCCGGGTACTTCTGCTCCCTTACAAGGGTGAAAGTGATGAGCTGTTCATGAGCCGGTATGTCTATGTCAAGATCGAGGACTCCAAGTGGATACTCACTGACCTGAATGAGGAGTAAAGAAAAAAATGTTCAACCAATTTCTGGGACGGATGCTCCTTGGCTCTGGAGATTATCTGAAACACAGTGACCTGGATAAAATGACCAGGCGATCCCCGTTTTCTTCCTTCCTCAACTATCTGGCCTATGATCCTGAGCTGGAAATTTACCTGAACCAGGACTGCAGCCTCGGGATGTTATGGGAATGTGCGCCGGTAATCTATGCCGGTCCCAAAACCATTACCTCGTTGGAGGGATTGTTCCGGGCCGGTCTGCCCAAGGGGAGCGTGGTTCAGCTTATCTTTCACGCTGATTCCCATATTGATCCGATCCTTGAGCGGTATCGGGACAACAGGACCAGGGATGTTGCCATTGTCAGATCAAACACTAATGCGGTGGTGAAATTTCTGACCAGAGGGAAGAAGGGACTCAGGGCGTGCTCCAATATCCCGGTGCGCAACTTCCGACTGTTTATCGCGGTCAAGCTACCCGGTGATTGCCCGGAAATGCCGGGGCCGGAAGAATTGGAAGAGGCAGGCAAGACCGCTCCCTTGCTGGATATCAAACGACAGATCAACGAAACGCTGAAAGCCGCCTTACTCTATCCCCGGCACATGGGGCCGGAAGTGCTGCTGGAATGGAGCCGCAGGCTGTTCAACCGTTACCCGCCTGATTATCCTGAACTGAATATCAATGCATACTCACCCGATATTCCGCTTCGCAAACAGATCATCAACAGCGATACCGTGATCCAGGAAGAGTCGGATCATATGCACATCGGTGATCATTATTTCTGCTGCACCACCCCCAAGGTTGTGCCCAAGGAGATCGATCCCCTGCAGACCAACTCGCTCTTTGGCGGTATATGGGGCGTGGTCTCCGATGCCGACCAGATCAAGACCGATTTTCTCTACACCTTCAACATTGTGTTTGAGGCGGGCCTGGAGATGAAACTTCATGCCAAGTGCAACCTGATCCTCAACCAGCAGGCGGTTGGTTCCCTATCACCGACCCTGCGGCGCAAGCAGGAAGAATATCTGGCAGCCACCGATGATCTCGAACGGGGTGAAAAATTTGTCAAGATCATCCCCGTGTTCTGGGTGTGGAGTGATGACCTGGAACAGGCCAGGGATTCCTGCACCCGGGTGCGGCGGTTATGGGAAAACAACGGCTATGTCATGCAGCAGGACAACATGATCCTGAAAATTCTTTTTTTATCCTCCCTGCCTTTTTGCCTGTACACCACCGGCAAGAACATCGAAAACCTGGAACGGGATTTCATCGCCCCGGTTCCATCCGTTACCCCGATCCTGCCGGTGCAGGGTGACTTTGCCGGTTCCGGCGGGGAGCCGAAACTGATCTTTACCGGCAGAAAGGGGCAGCTGGTCTCGCTTGACTTCTTTGATTCCGGCGCTACCAACCAGAACGTTTTCTGCTGCGCCACCTCCGGTTCCGGAAAATCCTTCCAGGTCAACTTCATTGCCTTCAACTATTACTCCTGCGGTGCCCTGGTGCGGATCATCGACATTGGCGGATCGTACAAAAAAATTGCCAACATGCTTGGAGCCAGGTACCTGGACTTTCAGCCGGACATTGACATTTGCCTCAATCCCTTCACCCATATCCGGGAGCCGGAAGAAGAGTTGAAGAGCGTGGCAGCTGTCTTTGCACAGATGGCCTATTCCAACTCGGATTCCGAGAAATGCGATGACACCGAGATGAACCTGATCCGTAATGCGGTGCGCTGGGCCTGGCAGCAAAAGGAGCAGCAGGCGGATTCCGATACGGTCTATGAATTTCTGATGCAGTTCCCGGACGCTCCGGGCTCGGACTTGGGTGAGATGGCAGACAATAAAACACTGATCGAATCAGCCAGGAAGCTGGCCTTTAACATCCGGGAGTTCACCAGCCATGGCTTCCACGGCAAGTTCTTTGTCGGTCCGTCCACCTTTGATATCTGCAAGGATGAGTTTGTGGTGCTGGAACTGGAAAATCTGAAGATCCAGCCCGATCTGTACCGGGTCGTCACCCTGCTGATCAT
>DRLX01000031.1 GCA_011322715.1 Desulfobulbaceae bacterium | reverse complement strand
GCCCTCAACGAGATCGACCATGCCGAAGTGGTGACTTTGCGGCGACTGTTGCGGGACCAGCCGGGAACGGATTGCAGCCGCATTGTCGCCTATTCAACCATGGAGCCCTGTCTGATGTGCTTTTCCACCATGCTACTCTCAGGCGTGCGCGGTTTTGTGTATGGGTATGAAGACCTGATGGGGGGCGGCACCAATCTGCCCCTGTATCAGCTCAATCCCCTCTATGCCGAGATGCAGGCCAGGGTCAACGTTGAGGCCGGCGTGCTTCGTAACGAGTGTCTTGCTCTTTTTCAGCGATTTTTTCAGCATTATTCCTACTGGCAGGATAGCCTGCTCTGCAGGTATACCCTTGCCCAACCCTTACAGGATACATAAAAATGAACTCTTCAGTTGCCCGGACGGTTGGATTTATACCGGGGGAGCGCAACGTGTTTTTCCATCTACTCACCGGCTGCAATCTGAGCTGCAAGCACTGTTATATCAACCCTTCCCAGCATGGCACCGCCACCTTGCCCCTTGAGACCGTGCGTACCTGGCTGAGATGTTTTTCCCGGCCGGATCAGGAAACCAACCTGATCCTGCTTGGCGGCGAGCCGACCATGCATCCCGATCTCGCTGAAATTATCCATTCGGCCAAGTCCATGAATTACCACGTCACCGTGGATTCCAACGGCTTTTTATTTCATGACCTGCTTGATAGGGTAAGCCCCCGGGAGCTTGATTTTCTCAGCTTCAGCCTGGATGGACCGGAGGCAGCGGTCAACGATCCCATCCGCGGGCAGGGGGTGTTTGCGACCTGCACTGAAAATCTCAGAAAAGCAGTGGCAAAGGGGTTTCATACCAGCCTGATTTATACGGTGTCCGGGCTGAATATTGACCATTTGCACCGGATGCCGGAACTGATTGCCGACTGGGGAGTCGAGCGTTTTTTCATTCAGGTGATTGGTCTGCGGGGAAAACCGGCCGCAGGCGCCCCGGCCCCGGAAATGGCCTGGCAGGTTGATCCCGCCCACTGGCTGGCAGTGGTGCCGGAGGTTGCCGCCCGGGCAGCTAAACTTGGAGTGGCCGTCACCTTTCCTAAGGTTTTTTTAGATCCCGGAGAACCCTTTGAGTGCGCCGGGCTGGTGGCGGAAAACTTTTTTATTTTCCCCAACGGCCGGGTCTACCAGTGTCCGCTCTGCGAGGATTATCCCATCCACGCCTTTGCCATGGAAAATGATCGCCTGGTTGGGCATGAGGGGCTGAATGAAGATCGGTTTTTTACCCTGTCCATTCCTGAGGGTTGTGTTATGAACAAGTTGCTGCAGCCGGAAAATATTGAATACCTCGATGACGGCACACCGAGACACCGCATTTCCTGTTGCCTGCTCAAACAGCATGTTGATCCACAATAGTCGCCCGCATCATGGCTGAAGCAGAACAACTGCAAAACCTCTACCAGGATGCCTTGGAACTCCATGAGCAGGGGGAATTTCAGGCGGCTGCCAAGCTGTATGAAAAAATTCTTGCCCGGTTTCCGGATGCCGATCTTGTTCTCTACAATCTGGGGCTGGCCCTGTATGAACAGGAACAGTTTCCTGAGGCTGCCGCCGCCTTTCTTCATGCCGCCGGAATCAATCCCAATGATCCGGATTACTGGTTTAATGCCGGCCTTTCCCTGAAGCAGACCGGAGAGTATCAACAGGCAGTCGCCGCCTATGAACAGGCGGCCATGCTTCAACCTGAAGATGTGAATATTTTCTATAATCTCGGGTGTTGCCTGCAGGCCGCAGGCAATGTCCGGGCCGCTGCCCACTCCTATGAAAAGGCCCTGGATCTCGTTCCCGAATATGCTTCCGCCTTAGGCAATCTTGCCTACTGTCTTCATTGGAGCGGTGATCATGCACAGGCGACGGAACTGTACAGACGACTGCTGGATCTTCAACCTGATCATGTCTCCGCCCGCTACATGCTCGATGCCCTCGAAGGAAAAAACACCGCAGCGCCGCCTCCTGAATATGTACAAGGCCTTTTTGACGGCTATTCAGATAGTTTTGACAAGGATCTGTTGGAAAATTTATCTTACCGGGTGCCGACGCTGCTGGCTCGTCTATTAAAGGATCATATAGGATTGGGAAAACAAAAAATGCGGGTGGTGGATCTGGGGTGCGGCACCGGTCTTGCCGGCCAGGCTGTCCTCCCTTATGCCAGCCATCTGAGTGGTGTTGACCTGTCTGCAAACATGGTTGTTCAAGCGGAGAAAAAAGGGTGTTACGACCAGCTCGTCGTCGGTGATGTGATTGACGCCATACATGCGCTGGACGAACCGGTCGATCTGCTGCTGGCTGCTGATGTGTTGACCTATCTTGGTGATCTCAAACCACTGTTCCTGGCGATTCTCGGAATTATCGGTGCGGATGCTCTGTTCTGTTTTTCCACTGAACTTGGCGAGGAAAACGGATGGCAGCTTCGCCCCACCGGCCGTTATGGCCATCATCCCGAGTATATCCGCCGGTTGGCCAAGGAGCATGGCTGGGAGGTGGTAAAGATGCGGACCGCCCGGATCAGAAAGGAACGGGATGATTGGGTCACAGGCAATCTTTATTTGTTGCGAAAAATTTAGATCGGAGACACTGGAGAAGTATACCCGGACTGTTCAGGTTGAGGGGCGGCTTCAGCCGCCATGTTTCTCATGGTTATCAGGGTCATTCACAGCCCTGACAGGCGAATAAATTCGCCTCTACAGTACATGAAAATTATGTTACATGTGCGAAATATCAAGGTAACTTGTTGAAATCATGACTTTTTCAGTTTGAAATTTTCTTATTTTTTATGACAGGAATTCAGAAGTAAGGAAAAAGGAGATATACCCGGACTGTTCAGATTGAGGGAATTTTTTAGTGCGCCTGCTCCGAGTGAGACATCCCTATCTCTACATCTTGATATGGTGCAGTTTCATCTTTTCCCACAAATTTTTTCTGCTGATGCCCAGCAGGTCGGCCGCCTTTGTCCGATTGCCTCTGGTCAGGGCCAGGGCTCCCAGTAGACATTTTTTTTCGGTCTTTGCAAGAGCGCTGCTCAAGCGCACGCTTTCCTCCGTCAGGGGCTCTTCCGGTATCTGCCTGCCCAGGTCGGTGGGCAGGTCATCAGGGGTAATGACCGGGCCGGGAGCAAGGACGGAGGCCCGTTCAATAATGTTTTTCAGCTCTCTTACATTGCCGGGAAAGTCGTAACTCACCAGAAGGTGCATTGCCTCGGCGGAGAGGGAGAGGAGCAGGCCGCGTTTGTTGCTGAATTCCTTAAGGAAATGGTTGACCAGCAAGGGGATGTCCTCCCGCCGTTCCCGCAGGGCGGGCATAGACAGCGGGATGACGGAGATCCTGTAGAGCAGGTCCTGCCTGAACCGGCCCTGTTGCACTTCCTGCTGTAGATTTTTAGCGGTTGCACAGAGGATCCTGACATTAATCGCAATGGTGTGGCTGCCGCCGACCCGTTCAAACTCTCCTTCCTGCAGGACCCTGAGCAATTTGGACTGCAGGGGCATGGGCATGTCGCCGATTTCATCCAGCAGCAGCGTGCCGCCGTCGGCCATTTCAAAGCGTCCAAGTCGTTTCTTGTGGGCGCCGGTATAGGCGCCTTTTTCATGTCCGAACAGCTCGGCTTCGATGAGTCCTTCCGGAATGGCGGCGCAGTTGATGCGTATATAGGGCTTATCCGCACGCAGACTTGCAAGATGGAGCGCATTGGCCGCCAGTTCCTTTCCCGTTCCCGACTCGCCGGTGATCAATACGGTTGAATCAGTGGGGCCGGCCTGGAGAATTCGCTGATGGACCCGGGCGATGGCCTCGCTGCTGCCGATGATGGTTTGCCGGTTCTGTTGACAGCAGTCTTCCAGGGATGCACACCTGGCCTTGACAGACTGTATTTCAAAAATTCGGTTGACCCGGATAATAAGATCATCCATGTCAAAGGGTTTGAGGATGTAATCGGCAGCGCCGTTTTTCAGGCAGGTGATGGCATCATCCACGCTGCCGAAAGCGGTCATCATGATGACATCGGGCAGGACGGCTGTTTTGGTCAGGTTTGCCAGTAGTTCCATGCCGCCCAGTTCCGGCATGCGGATATCTGATATGACGAGGTGATACCTGCCGACTTTAATTTTTTTCAGCGCCTCTTTTCCGTTGGTCACCGCATCAACCGTCCAATGGTTA
Organism: Desulfobulbaceae bacterium; assembly: GCA_011322715.1. Classification (GTDB taxonomy): domain Bacteria; phylum Desulfobacterota; class Desulfobulbia; order Desulfobulbales; family Desulfobulbaceae; genus DRLX01. Next base: position 1,156 of record DRLX01000031.1, on the reverse strand, counting down.
CGCTCCAGGGCATCCTGGATGGTAATGCGCATGATTTCATCATCTTCAACGAGCAGTATCCTCGGCATAATCAGATCTCCTGTTGTTCGATGGGGCAATCGTGGTCAGCCGGTAGAGTGATAGTAAACACGGCACCATGCCCCTCCTTGCTGCCGGCAATCAGGGAGCCTCCCATTTTTTCGACCTGGGCAAAACTGACGGCCAGTCCCAGGCCGGTACCTACTCCGACATCCTTGGTGGTGAAGAAAGGGTCAAAAATTTTATCAAGAATGTCGGCGGGAATACCGGGACCGGTGTCCTCAATGGAGATTGTCAGGCGGTTATCTATAGCCCTGCTGCGGACATATAGAGAGCCGCCTTCATCCCCCATGGCCTGAATGGCATTGAGTCCTATGTTGACGATTGTCTGGCGCAGTGCCTCAACATCAATACAGTATTTTTCATGCAGGTCCAGTTCAAGCACCAGATCAATAGTGTGCAACCGGTAGCCGAGCAATTCAAAGCATTCGCGGATAATACCGTCAACATCATGTTTTCGTAAGTTTAACGGCGTGTTGCGCCCGAAGTGGAGAAGCTGCTGCATGGTGTGTTCAATCCTGTGTAATCCCTTGTCAAGCAGGGGGAGATACCTTTCAAGGAGTTCCGGATTTCCCTGGTGTTCCCGCAGTGCCTTGACACAATTTAAGAGGCCGCCCAGCGGATTATTGACTTCGTGGGCAATGCCCGATGTCAACAGGCCGAATGCTGCCATTTTCTCATTCTGAAAGGCCAGCTTTTTAGCTTTGTCCAATGTTGTACGGGAGGCGTCAAGACGGCAGCAGAGATCATAAAAGGTGTCACTGATGGTATCAATTTCATCCTTGACCTGCTTGTGTTCAGGCTGCTGAACCGGCTGGTCCGGGTAGCGTGCCATGGCATCGGTCAGCTTGGTCAGGGGACGTGAAACCAGGGTTGAAAAGAGCCAGATCAACGTAGCCGACACAATAATGATTGAAAGAACGCCATAGCCGATGATGGAGCGATTGTTATCGGCAATCATTTCGTCCGCCCAGCTAATGGGGATCGCTGGGGTTTGGAAACCGCCCTGAACCTCCTCGTCGAGCGGGGCATCATCTTGAAAGCTCGCGTTCCCGAGGCCGCCTCGCGCATTCTGGCT
>DRLX01000030.1 GCA_011322715.1 Desulfobulbaceae bacterium | reverse complement strand
TATATAGAGGATTTTTCCGGGCTCTCAAAAAATATTCGCGCGACCACCACCGCAGACGTAGAAACCGCACTCAGCGGTAAACCTTGTACGCTCGACGATCTGGCCGCTCTTCTCTCGCCGGCGGCGGAAGAATTTCTACCCATGATGGCTGCCCGGTCCCGCGAGTTGACGGCCCTGCGTTTCGGCCGGACCACCCAGATCTTTGCCCCACTTTACCTGTCTAATTTCTGTATCAACCGGTGCGCCTATTGCGGATTCGCCTCCGACAATGTGATCCCAAGAAGAAAATTGACCATTGACGAGGCCAGGCAGGAGGCTGATATCCTCAAAAAACGGGGATTCGACCATGTTCTCCTGGTCACCGGGGAAGCGCCGGCAAAGGCCGGGGTGGAGTATCTCGAAGAGGTTGTCCTCTGCCTGAGAGATCAATTTGCCGCCCTTTCCATTGAAGTGCAGCCCATGGAAGAGCACGAGTACGCCCGGCTCTTCCAGGCCGGGGTTACTGCCGTCGCCGTCTATCAGGAAACCTATGATCGTACGATTTATGACCAGGTACATCTGGCCGGGAAAAAAAGGGATTATGATTATCGCCTTGCCACTCCGGCCCGGGCCGCCGCCGCCGGAATGCGTGAGATAGGAATCGGTTCTCTGCTCGGCCTGGCCGACTGGCGTGCCGAAGGACTGGCCCTGGGCACCCATCTCTCCTGGCTGAGAAAACGGTTCTGGCAGACAAACTTTACCGTCAGTTTCCCCCGGCTCAGACCGGCGGCCGGAGCATTTGAGCCACTGGTTCAGGTCTCGGAAAAGAACCTGAGCCAGCTCATGTTCGCCCTGCGCATCTTTGATCCCGACGTGGGCCTGGTTCTCTCCACCCGTGAGGAGGCCAGGTTCCGTGACGGCATGCTGGGCCTTGCACCCACCAGGTATTCCGCCGGTTCCTGTACGGATCCTGGAGGCTATTCATCGGACGATCATGGAGGTGAACAGTTCTCGGTCGGCGATCATCGAACCATTGATGAGGTATGCCGGGTTATAGTCAACAAAGGCCTTGATCCGGTCTGTAAGGATTGGGACAGAGAATTTCAACTGCACTGACTAACACAGTTTGCCAGCTGTGATAAACTCGTAAAAATACCAAGGCGGGTTCTACCCGCAACCCAAACGACGTAGGAGCGGCTTCAGCCGCGATATTTTTTATGACAGGAAGTCAGGAGTAAAGCACTAAACACAAAATGGCCTGAACAACTCTACCAACGGAGCAGATTTATGAGCGACATTAAAAAGATGTACACAACTATTCTCGGTGATTCTTTCCCAATGGAAATGACCATCTCCTTTGGTGACCAGACCCTGGTGTACCGTAAGCGGACCTGGGCCATTGCCACCGGAGACGGCACCGTGGAGGAGCGCGGCCTGCGTTACGGTGAAAATCCGGACCAGGAGGCCGCCCTCTATGAGCTGGTCAACGGCAACCTGGTCCTGGGTGACTGCAAGTTTATTGATCCGGGCAACTCACTGGTTTCCGGTATCACGGTCGATGATATGCTGCAGGTGGGAAAACATCCCGGTAAAATCAATCTTACCGATGTTGACAACGGCCTCAATATCATAAAATACCTGGTCGACAAACCTGCCGCCGTCATCCTCAAGCACAATAACCCCTGCGGCGCCGCCGTCAGTGATACCCTGGCCGACGCCTACAACAAGGCCAACCGTACCGACCGGATTGCCGCCTTCGGCGGGGCCGTCATCATGAGCAGACCGGTGGACAGGGACACCGCCGAACTCATGAGCAAAAACTATCTTGAAGTTGTCTGCGCCCCTGAATTTGAAGAGGGCACACTGGAAATACTCTCCAAGGCGAAAAACCTGCGGGTCATCCGTATGGACGGCATCAACCGTCTGGCAGATTTTGAAAAATTCCGCTTTGTCGATTTCAAATCACTCATAGACGGCGGCCTTATTGTTCAGCAATCCGCCGTCAACTCCATTCGCTCTCCGGCTGACCTGAAACCGGCGACAGCCACCTGGAAAGGAAAAGAATACTCCTGTGAGCGGCAACCGACCCAGCGGGAGCTGGATGATATGATTTTCGGCTGGGCGGTGGAACACGGTGTCACCTCGAACTCGGTGCTCTATGTCAAGGACGGCTGTACCACCGGTATCGGCACCGGTGAGCAGGACAGGGTGGGCGTGGCGGAAATCGCCATCCATAAGGCCTATATAAAATATGCCGATATCACCTGTTTTGATCAATTCGGTATTCCCTATGCCGATTTGGCCCTGGAAGTGGAACAGGGAAAGAGGGATGCGGCCGACAAGGAGGCCATTGACGCCAAGGTGAAAGAGGACAAGGCCGGACTACCGGGATCGGTTATGATTTCCGATGCCTTCTTTCCGTTCAGAGACGCCGCCGACGTGGCCATCCGCGAGGGAATCTCAGCCATCCTCCAGGCCGGTGGCTCCATGCGTGATTATGCCTCCATCGAGGCCTGCAACGAGGCGGATCCACAGGTTGCCATGATGTTTACCGGTCAGCGCTCGTTTAAACACTGATTCCTCCCATCACCCCCTTTCTCCCGGTCGGCGCCCCGGCCGGGAGAAAGATCCTCTCCTCCCTTTGCCGTCACAATAATGGGCCACAGCACGGCTAAACGCCTTTAATACAGGGGCAATGGGGCGGGAGAACAAGCTGAATCTCTCCGGGTAAAACGTCAAACCGGATCTGCTCCGCCTGATAGGGCTCACCATCGAGATTGACTGATCTGACCTGCTCCGGTCGTGATTCCGCCCATGGAGAGCGGAAACGTTTGACATATTTTCCCGAGGACTGCGCCTTGACCTCGACGAGGACCTGGGCCACATCGGCAAAGGGGAAGACAAGAATCACCATTATGTCCAGCAGGCCATCGTCAATATAGGCGTCAGCGGCCAATACCTGCCCACCGCCTGCCTGCCTGCCGTTACAGATCGCTGCTGCCACAGCCTCTCCCCGCAGATCAACTCCCTCGGCAAGCAACCTGCCCCGGCTGGGGACAAAATTGAGCGATTTGATAACAGCGGCAAGGGCATAGGCCCCGCCTCCAAGAAAATTTTTCAGTTGCGGCGAGGTTTCCGCCGTCACCTGGGAACCGAATCCTCCGGTTGCGATATTGATAAAATATCGTTCATTTGCCTGGACAATATCAACGCCTCGACTTGTGCCGGTGACAGCCAACCTGAGCGCATCAAGAGGTTGGCCGGGAATCATGCAGGCAACGGCAAAATCATTTGCCGTGCCCAGGGGCAGGATGGCAAGTTCCGGCCGCCCTGCTCTCTCCAGTTTTGCCAGTCCATTGACCACCTCATTGATCGTGCCGTCACCCCCGGCGGCAACTATACGGCTGACCCCGTCCCGGGCGGCCTCACGGACCAGCCTTTCGCAATCTCCATGTTCCCAGGTGACCCGGACCTCAACAGGACCGTGCTCCCGACGCATGGTTGCAACAGCAGACCGCACCTCCGGCAACGCGGCCTTCTTTCCATTGAGCAGGATTCGTATCATGGCAGGGCTTCAACATTTTTCCAGGCGCCCTGCCTGGCGGAACAAAGACAGGCATCACAGACCGCAACCGCCTGCAGGCCATCGAAACCGGTTACCGGATTGGGCCTGAGCCCGGCCAGATAATCACGCCAATCAGCAAGGAGCGGCACAATGGTCCCTATGGCCGGCCCCGGTTCCAGGTCTGTACGGGTGGTATGATGGATCATTTCACAGGTTGTGTAAATCTGGTCTCCGGTCAGCTGCCCATGTTCGCAGACAAAATCAAACCTGCCGGATCGGGCCTGACCGATCTTGGAACAGTCCACCACGCCCTGGACACCTTGTTCCATTTCTATCAGGGCCAGCAGGCTGTCTTCCAGAATCCGGTTATGACGGCTGGTTGTCACGGCCATGACACGGACGATCTCGAGACCGGTGATAAAACGAAGGGCATCAAAGACATGGACGGCGGTATGGTAACTGACTCCGGCCCCGGCCAGGGCCGGGTCCTCATGCCAGGAAAGGGTGGAAGGCTCGATGCGCTGGTTGACCGAAATAGTATAGAGGGGGCCAATCTCCGATAAATGGCGTCGAAAACACCTGATGACCGGATTATACCGCAGGGTCTGGCCCACGGTCAGCTTGAGCTCTTTGCGGCCGGCAAGGGCGGCAATTGCCCGGGCATCGGCAAGGCTTGCGGCAAGGGGTTTTTCCAGAAGCAGTGGTTTGGCGACCTCGGCGCAGGCACGGGCTATATCCAGATTCAGGGCCGGCGGCACAACAGAGATGACCGCCTCAACCCGGTCATCATGGACAAGCCTGCGCCAGTCCTTGTGAAACCGACAGTTCCACTCTCCAGCCTGCTCACGTCCCGCGGGCGTTCGCCTGCTTATGGCTGCAAGTTCAAGCCCGGCAACGTCGTTGATGATATGACGTGCATACCGGCTCCCGTGTTTGCCGGTACCGATGATCCCGATACGCATTACCTGTCTCCCTGCAACGGATTTTATTCCCTCATTTCCTCTGCCGGGCAAAGCTCCTGCCAGTCCGGCGGAAAACCATGCAGATCGCACCCAAGTTCACGGCCGAACTCGGCCAGATCCCCGGCGGAACAGTTGATGCAGGAGCTACGTTCGCCTGCGGCCACGTCATCGGCCTCCCGACGAAGAAATTCAACCAATGCCTTGCAGACAATATCTCGAAAATCGTCTGGCCTGCGTCCGATCCGGCCGCAAAAAGCCTGCATCCGGTGCCAGTTATAGATCGTCCGCCTGATCCCGCGGTACAGGGGCAGATCCCGGTTTTCCGGATCAAGATCACGCAGGATAATCTCCCGGCATCGTTTCAGGGCCGCGTCCTGGAGGGAGCGCAATTCGAGGTCGGTGAGGGTCAGTTGCGGACCTTCCGGGTCTTTCTGCAGATAATGGATGGTGGCATGGAGGGCAATCTCGGGGATTTCTCCGGAATGGCGCACGATAAGCAACTCATCCTCTAAAATCTGGGCCCGCGTCTGTCCGGTCACGGTCCGTCACTCCCGTCCCGGTCAAGATTGAACAGGGCCCGAACCACCTCCACCCTTTTTTGCTGATCAACACAGGGATGATCCGTCTTCAGATAGCGAATGGGGTGATGAAGCATTTTTGAACAGATCGAGGCCGCCATTTTCTCCAGTGATTTTCTTTCTTTTGCCGTAAGTGAATCAAAACGTCCCAAGGTGCGGCCAAGCTCATCCCGGCAAATCTGATCGGCCATTGAACGCATCTCAATGATGGTCGGCGTCACCTCCATGTTCTCCAGCCAGCCGCAGAATTTAAGCGTCTCTTCATCAACGATGCGGGTTGCCTTGACGGCCTCTTTGTCCCGCTCCGACTTATTCATCTCCACAACATTGTTGAGGTCATCAATGTCATAGAGGTAGACATTGTCAATCTCGTTAATGGCGGGGTCAAGGTCGCGGGGTACGGCAATATCGATAAAAAACAACGGTTGATAGCGCCGTTTCCGCATGACGGGAGCAACATCATTTCGGGTCAGAATCAGGTCGGGGGCGCCGGTGGAACTGACGATGATATCAACATGCTGCAACTGTTCGACCAATTCTGCAAGGGCAATGGCCCGGCCATGGTAACAGCCGGCAAGTTTTACCGCCCGTTCAAAGGTGCGGTTGGCCACAATAACCTCTGCTACGCCCTGCCCAACCAGATGTTCGGCGGCCAGTTCCGCCATTTCACCGGCGCCGACCAGCATGACCCTTTTCCCTTTTAAATCGCCGAAAATCTTTTTTCCCAGCTCAACGGCGGCATAGGAGATGGAAACCGCACTGGCTCCGATCCGGGTCTCGGTCCGTACCCTTTTGGCCACGGAAAATGATTTATGCAGCAGCTTGTTGAGCACCATGCCACTGGTCTTTTTTTCCGAGGCAAAACGGTAGGCCTCTTTAAGCTGGCCGAGAATCTGGGACTCGCCGACGATCATCGAATCAAGACTTGAGGCAACCAGAAACAGATGCCGGACAGCCTCTTCATCCCGATGCTGATAAATACATCCGGAAACTTCTTCCCGACTCACGCTGCCGGCAAAGAGCATGTCAAGGACCCGGCGGCGGGCCAGGTCCGGCTCCTTGCAGGTAAACAGGACCTCAACCCGATTACAGGTGGAGAGGAGAAAGCATTCTTCCAGGCAGTCCAACCGACGCAGATCGGCCAGCGGCTGTTCATACCCGCTTGCCAGGGCCATTTTTTCCCGCACGGCAAGGGGTGTTGTCTTGTGGTTGACCCCGAGCAGGACAATGGTATCACGCGCCATGACCATGCACTCCTCTAAACAAAAAGACCAGCGTCAACAGCACGGCCATGAAGGCAACGATGGTGACGATGGCGGCACGACGCCCTCTCCAGCCCATGGTGAAGCGCTGGTGCATGAGAGCGGCATAGAGAAACCAGGTAATCATGGCCCAGATAATTTTCGGATCCCAATGCCAGTTTCTTCCACCCCATATGCGCCGGGCCCAGATATAGCCTGTGAACATGGCAATGGTCATCAGGGTGAAACCGATACTCAGACAGTGTTGGTTGAGCTTGTCCAGAGACTCCAGTGAGGGAAGACGAGAATAAAAAAAACCAAACCGCTTTTGTTTTAATTCTCTTTCCTGGAGCAGATACATCAGGCCGCCGATACAGGCCAGGGCAAGAAAGGCATCAGCCACTATGGCAAGTGAGGCATGAACGGGAAAAAGCCAGGAATGCTGGGTCTGGCTCAGGGGTAGAATCGCGTGGGGAGCCAGGGCGGAAACCAGCATAAGAAGGACAACCAGTATGGACGAAAACGTACCGAAATTTTTCACCGTATAGCGCCAGCGAAAGGAGAGATAGCACCAGGCAATGGACCAGGCAAAAAAGGAAATCACTTCATGAACACTGGTGATCGGCGTGTGTCCCGCCTCAACCAGCCGGGCAATGATATTGGCCGTGTGCAACAGGGCGGCGGCAAAAAACAACTTTCTTGCCAGACCGCGCACATATTTTTTCTGGGTGAAGAAAAAAACCAGATAGACCGTCATGGCCAGGACATAGGCCACAAAACTCACTTGAAAAAGCAGGTAGCTCATGTATTTTTCCCGTTAGAGATTGTGAAAAATTAAACCACGGGCTGAAAGTGAATGAACTGAAAGTCCATAGTTTTCACTATAATACGCTTCGCGCACTAAAGGACTACTGGGACAATAAAAAAGACGGAAAAGGTGTTCATCCATCAATCATTTTCTTTTTTGCCTGTTCTTGACTGCGACCCGATTGAAAATATCATTGACCTCCTGACCTAAGACCATCTGCAGATGGTGCCGCACTGTATCCCAATGCCCGGATTTGATCCAATGAATCATATCCTCATGAAGAATTTTTTGAAACACGGATTTCCGTTCATCGCTGGTGCGGGCGGCATTGATAACCAGTGGCCGAATCTCCCCCATCAGAGAAAGAAGCAGTGCATACTCTTCTCCGTACTGCTCTGCAAGCATCCGCCGCACCATGGCGGCAAGGGCCGGGCTCTTGCCGGCGGTTGAAACCGCAAGCGTAAGATCACCACGCCTCAGAACAGCAGGTACATGAAACGTACAGCGTTCGGGCTGGTCGGCCACGTTAACGGGCAGTCCCAATGCCTCGGCATCGGACGCGACCCGGTCTTGTACAGTCGGGGAACCGGTGGCGGCAAAAACAAGAAAGGCGCCATGCAGGTCATCAGCCGTATATTTTTTCTTGAGCCAACAGCATTGCTCCCGTGCGGCAAGGCGGGCAATACCGTCCGTCACCTCGGGACTTACAATAACGACATTTGCTTTTTCCCGGAGCAATCCTCGTACCTTACGTTCGGAAACTATTCCGCCGCCTATCACCAGGCAACGCTTTGCGCGAATATCAAAAAAAACAGGGTACACCGCATTCACCTGAACAGCATGTATTCAAAACCACCCACGAACCTGTAATTTCATGCTATTTCCATATTTCGAAGTCCACACTTCTCTATAAGGCTGTGACCTGAAAATGTAGAGGCCATATGCAGGGTTATCCAAAAAGGGCCGACAATTTGTTATTGATTAGGGCTATTTTCATCGTTCATTGTAATTATAAGGATATAATTTGGTCCAGCCATGCTGGTTGATCCAAAAACAGATGATTAACGGGCAACCAGCCTGGTCAACAACACCTCTTTGTCCTCTTCAAGACTTTTTAACTTTTTCTTCTGGGCGGAGATAATATACTGATCTTCCGCCATTTGTAAAAACGGTACAAGGCTCTTACGACGAATATCATGGGCCAGATAAATGGCGCCCCCAGGGCGCAGGGTCTTGCCGAGAAGAGAGAGCAAAGGCTTAAAAAATTCCTCCCGAAAAAGAATTTCAGCGCCGAGAATGACATCATACTGTTTCATGGCAGGGGGATCAAGCCAGTCCAAGAGCATACAGTCAACATCAAGGCCGCTGGCGGCAGCGCTGACCCGCTCAAAGTCGAGAATCAACTCTTCATAATCGGTCAAGGTCACCGCACATCCTTTGGCTGCAGCCACCAAACCCGGAGCGCCAAGACCGGCACCAAGTTCGAGCACACTGGTACCGGGAGCGAAATTCCGGCAGCCGACAAATTCCGACAGGACAAGGGCCGCCTCCCAGAGACGTATCCAGAAGGGAAAATCGGAAACATCTTTTAATGGATCTTTACCGCCGAGGATCTGTTCAAGATCGGTAATTTTTAATAGATTGAGTCGAATATCATCAATAGTCAGCGGCTCAAAAGCGACTTTATATTTTTGGGCAATCGTTTCGTACAGGGCTTTTTGCGGAGCAGGAAGAGTCTGGGGGTCCATAATATAACGTAGGTATGAAAATCAAAAAAAAACGGGTTGATGGCAAAGCATCAACCCGTTCTCAATATCTTCAATAAAGAAGAAATCTATATCAGCAACCTTCGATGGCTTTTTTCTTATTGGCCTTGACCGTAACAGCCTCACCGGCTTTCAGTTTATCAGCTTTTTTACAGGTCATGGTCACCGTGCTGCCGTCAACCTTATCAACCGTACATTTTACTTTTCCTGCCAATGCGCTACCGGCGCTGAAGGCAAAAGCAACGACCATAACAACAGTGAGCATCTTTTTCATAACATTCTCCTTAGTAAGAATTGAATTAGTAAACCTGCTCATTATCAAATTAATTTTCTATTATTTTCTTTTATACAAGATATAAGAAATACTAAGGCTTTGTCAATAAAAAATTCCACTCCCCGGTAGAACCGCTACTCTGCCGGGCTCGCGGGATCATTCCAGCACGGCCTCAATATCGCGGACAAGCAGGGAATGAGGAACAAAACCGGGATATTTTTTTACCACATGCCCCTTCCTGTTGATCAGAAAAGATGTCGGGATTCCGGAAATACCGCCAAAGGAACGGGCCGTTGCCCGATCTGCCATCAAAACGGGATAGGTGATTTTTTCATGCTGAACGAGTTTGGCAACCACCGACGCACCACCCTCGTCAACGGATAGGCCGATAACGGTAAAACCCTTAGTTTTGTACTCATTATACAACTTAACCAGATTGGGAATCTCCTGACGACAGGGTGGACACCAGGTAGCAAAAAAAGTTACCAGAATAACCTCCCCTTTGAAATCTCCACTGTTGACGACCTTGCCGTCGGTCACGGACGGCAAAGAAAACTGCGGCATGCTGACAGCCGCTGATGCGCTTGAAAATCCGACAAAAAACAGCAAACCAACAAACAAGAGAACAATCGTATATGAACGGAATGCAGCAAACATATAATCTCCCTGTGAAATAGAAGAGGATGGACTTTGGGCCACCTTGAAAAATTGCCTTTAGGAGTCTCGCAAGCTCGCTTACCTCGTCTGGTCCCTGCGTCACAGAAAAATAAAAATACTCACATATGACTAATATGCTGTGCTTTTTAATTATTCTGTTCCTTGAACTCGAACGAAACTTCTAATTTTTCAAGGCACCCTTTAGGATACGAAAAAAAGTATATATCCTGCGTAGGTTTTTTCGGATCCCTTATACTTCAAACGAGCAACAATTATGAAAACGCAGTTAAACCGAGACGCATCTTTCTGTCAACAGGGAACCGTGGATAGCATAGATTGCCCATCCAGTACCGTAGACTTTAATTACAAATTCGAAACACAATAGATCGGAAAATTCTCCAGCCCGCTCAGGCCTTCAGATCAAGGACATTCTTTTCCATTTCGTCCACTGCTTGCAAAGATCGAATATTTGCCAGCAAAGCCTGCTGATTAAGCATCATTTCAGGAAGTTCCTCGGTAAGATCAACGTTGGACTGAAGGACCATTCGTTTTCCCTGCCCGGTTTCCTCCATCGTCTGCGGGCCCGACATTTCGACTTTTTCAACATGCGTACCAACACCCTGCGGCTTTTCTTCAGAAAGAAGGACCCGGCCCCTCTTGAAGCCGGATGTGTTCATATTGGCGATATTATTTGCATTATTCTGCAAGCGCTTGCCATATGCCTGTAGCCCGGAAAGTGAAGCATATCGTCCTGAAACCATCATGTCTACTCCTAACCTATTACAATTCAATGATACCTTCACTCGTTATGCAAAAAACGATCCCATAACAACAATCCTGCTTGCATATCAAAAAATAAATCTTATAACTATTTCCGACGGGACACTGCATACTATTTTTGACTTGAAAAAAGCATTGGATAACCCCAGATGTGAACCAGGGTGACAGGATTAAACAAACCTGAGCATTGACGTTTACAGGAAAAATTGATTTCAAGATACAAGATCAACCCGAATTGCACAGCGGTACATTTTCGTTACGGAAGTGCATCTCTTTCCTCATTCAGAGGAGATGTTCTGACAAATGGAACATTAATCGACAAACAGGAAATAATTTGCCTCTTTCCCCGGTTCCGTGTAGATAAAGGTGGCGGATTGAGTTATCTTTTCTCGATTCATCGTAAGCCGTCACAGGCACCCCGCCTTCGCGCGGTCACGCCTGCCCGTACAGAGAGGGACTATCGGAGTCTTCGTTTACCTACGACTATGCGTGTGTGTCTAAATTCGGGCACATGTGCCGGCTTACATTTTCCAGGCAAATGAATCCACACAGTTTACATAGTCTGTGATAAAGTACGATTCATCAACAAATCCCAATGTCAACACAATAATCTCGACAATGAAACATCTCTATATATTCTGTACACTGGCCCTTCTTCTCGTCTATTCAGCAGCACCTCTATCTGCTGAAGTAGTTGATTGCTGCGTGGCGGTCGTTAACGATGATGTCATCACCCTCTCTGAAGTCAACGAAGCAGGCAAACCTCTTTTTACCCGGATAGCGGAACAGACATCCCCCGGCAAGCTGAGCGAACGGCTCCTGCAGGCCAGAAAAACCATTATTGAAAAGCTCATAGACAAAAAACTGCTCCTCCAGGAAGCCGACAAATACAAGATGACCGTCTCTGATGATGAGGTTGACAAGGCACTGCAACGGATTCTGAGCCGGAATCACACCACGATTCAACAGTTCCGCAAACAGATTGCCGCCATGGGACTGAGTGAGAAACAGTACAGAGAAGACCTGAAAGACCAGATTCTCAGCGCAAAACTCGTCAATGTCGCCGTTCGTTCCAAGGTGATTATTCCTGAAGAAAAAATTATTGATTACTACGACATGCACTATACGGAGCAGGTCGGCGACGGCGGCTATTATATCCTGCAGATCGGCTGTTCCTGGGATGGTGGGAAAATGGGTTCCGCCCTGAAAAAGGCAAAAGAGGCCGCTCGTAAAAAGGCGCAACGGGTCCATAGTCTCGCCGTTGCCGGCAAGGATTTTAAAAAACTTGCGGAAGAATACTCGGACCTGCCCTCGGCATCCGACGGTGGCGACATCGGCGTATTTCGTGCCGAAGAGATGGCCGATGCCATGCGCAAAGCGGTAACCCATCTGAAACCAGGCCAGATAAGCGGGATCGTGGAAACACCTTCAGGGTACCAAATTTTCAAACTGCTTTCCAGTCAGGAGGGTCAGATTATCACCAAGGTACCCTACGAATCCGTCAAGGATGAGATCCGTGAAATACTCTACCGGCAGGAAATGCAGAAACTCTATAAAAACTGGATGAAAGAACTGCGGGCACAATCCTACATCAGGGTTCTCCAAGGGAAATAGCAGGGAACATGCAATGAAAAACGGCGAAATCCTCTTGAGGTCCAGGCATGAGTGACAAACACCCTTCTCCGGAACGGAACATGGAAGTATCTCCCGGCCATTATCTGCTGAAACTGCGGCGGGAAAAGCAACTAAGCGTGGAAGAAGTCTCAGAGGCGACCAAAATTTCCATTAAAAATATCCGGGCCATTGAGCAGGCTTCCTTTGACCTGCTTCCCGCAGATACCTTTGTCCGTGGCCTGGTCACTCTGTACGGCAATTATCTTGGTATCGACGGCAGAAAAATAGCTGCCGAACTCCTTGCTGAACGCAAAAAACATTCCACTGGATCCAGGCCGCAGAATCTGGCCATGAAAACAATTCCGCCATCCACTCTGGCCCCAAAAAAACTTGCCGAACCCTCCCATATTTCTTCGGCAACAGTGGCCCTGCTTCTCTTTGCCGCCATTGTCATATCTTTTACCGGTTTTTGTCTCTATACCTCATGGAATCCTTTTGCTTTTCTATCAAAACAGACCAGCAGTATGCAGGTTTCCATTCAGAAGATGTTTGGTGGCGATGAAGCGCAACAGCAACAAACGGCTGGACAAAATACGCCGACGAATACCGATACAGGCGGAGGGGAAGACACGATCTCCGGCGGAAGTCCGCAGGCGGGCGTAAGGACGGAAAGCGACATATTCTCAGCAGACGAACAGGCGGAATATCCATACAGGCTCACGGCCCACTTTATTGAAGATTGTACTGTTACGGTATCGGTTGACGGTACAGAACCGATCAAAAAAAGATATACAAGCGGCCAGACCGAGCACTGGCAGGCAAGGCAAGAACTTAAAATCACTTTTGATACGCCAAAATCCGCAACCCTTTCCCTCAATGACGCCCCGCTGTCCTTCCCTATATCGGAAGACGGCAGGCCACCATCGCTTCTGCTTCCCGACGACGTTTTCGACCATCAATGACCAACCGGCAATCTCCTGCTATTGTCCTCCAGGTAACCGCCCATGCTGAAGCCGATAAAATTGTTACCCTGTTCTGCCGGGATATCGGCAAAATAACCACCATAGCCAAGGGAGCCAAACGCAGCAAAAAACGTTTCGTCAACAAGCTTGAACCCTTTACCTCCCTTGTCATCACCTGTCGTCCTCCCAAAAAAGGCTCCCTTTTCTTTTTAAACGAGGCAGAACTGGTCAATGCTCACCTTTTTCTGCGCAGTCATTATGCAGGCTATGTGACCGCCGCCTTTATCAGCGAACTTGTTCGCCGCTTCAGCGGCGAACAGGACGGCGATCCCACTGTTTTCACGCTCCTGTCCTGGGCCCTGAAAGCACTGGAACAGCCGAAAAATCATGCCGTCGTTGCTGTTTTTTTTCTTCTACGCCTGCTGGATGCCTGCGGTTATCAACCACGGTTGACCGGATGTAGCCTCTGTGGCTGTTCCATTGATCAAGAACCCGATTTTAGCCTTTATCCGGGTAACGGCACCCTCCTCTGTCATCGCTGCCGGCGACACAGCAGAGGATCATCCCTGCATCTTACGCGACAGACGCTGAAATTTCTTTCCAGTGGCCAACGGATGCACCTCTCCAGGCTGACGAGCCTGCACATGTCCTCAAACAACGCATATCAGGCCCTGCGGGTACTCTGCAGTTACAGCCGTCATATTCTTCAACAGGACATTCATTCCTGGAAACAACTGGAACCCCTAATCAATGGAAAGCAAAAACGGTCTGTTCGTCCAAATTGTTCAAGGGATCTTTCCAGACGGTAATCAAGCGCCGCGAATAAGCTCAAGGAGTTCTTCGGCGCTGATTCTGGCTCCGACATCGGAGCCTTCAAGCAGGGAATTGGCCAGGTCCCGCTTTTCCTGATGCAGACGGACAATTTTTTCCTCAATGGTATTGGATGTTATCAACCGATAGACGGTGACCGGTCTTTTTTGACCGATACGATGGGCACGATCGGCCGCCTGATCCTCCACTGCAGGGTTCCACCAGGGATCCATATGGAGAACGTAATCGGCCGCCGTTAAGTTCAGACCCAATCCTCCCGCCTTCAGGCTGATAAGAAAAAGATCCCCGTCACCGGCCTGAAAGCTCTCCACCTGTCGTTGCCTCTCCCGGGCGGGCGTAGTGCCGTCTAGATATTTATAGGCGATTCCCTTTTCATCCAGCAGCTCACGAATAAGTGCTAGATGGCCGGTAAACTGACTGAAGACCAACGCCTTATGCCGACTGGCAATGAGTTCTTCCACCACCTCGGCAAACACCCGCAGCTTGGTCGATGGTATTTCTATATCTTCGGAGATGAGGCGTGGGTTACAACAGGCACGGCGCAAACGCATGATTTCCGCCAGGATACGAAGATGTCTTCCTGTTTTTTCCGCATTCCCCTCGATATTTTCCATGGCCTGCTGCCTCAAAGCTTCATAAAAGGCGACCTCTTCCGGACTCATCTCCACTCGAAGAGTAATTTCCGTGCGCGGCGGCAGCTCTTCAAGAACCTGAGATTTAATGCGGCGCAGCATAAACGGCCGGATTAATTTTTTCAGCTTCCGACGGGCGACCTGATCATGGTGTTTTTCTATGGGAATGCCGAACCGGGCATTGAATCGCTTATAGGTCCCCAACAGACCGGTATTGATAAAGGAAAAAAGATTCCACAACTCCCCGAGATGATTCTCTATCGGCGTACCGGTAGTAATGAGTTTGAATCCGGCCTTGAGTCGTTTTGCCGCCTTGGAACGCTTGGTGGCTGCATTTTTAATGGCCTGGGCCTCATCAAGGACGATGCATTGCCAGTCCACCTGTTCAAACAGCTCAACCTCCTGCTGGAGCAGGGTATAACTGGTAACCAGCAGGTCATAGCTACCAAGGCCCCGAATCACCTCCTCCCGGTCAAAACTGCCGAGCATGTGCAGTTTCAGTGTCGGCGCAAAACGGTTCACCTCCTGTTCCCAATTCATGCACACCGAGGTAGGCGCAACGACCAGGGTCGGACCTTTACCGGCAAAATAAAGAATAACCGCCAACGACTGCAGAGTTTTGCCCAGTCCCATGTCATCGGCAAGACAGGCCCCAATACCAAGTCGGGCCAGGCGAACCATCCAGACAAACCCCTCAACCTGGTAATCACGCAGTTCAGCCTGCAGAGTCGAGGGCACCTCGGGCACAAAATCCTGGGCCTCGTTGATCGCCGACAGACGCTCACGCCAACCATCATCAACGGTAGTTTTTGCCTGCCGGGTCAGATCTTCCAGGGCCGGAGCCGCGAGGGGATGGATATAAATTTCATTTTCAGCACGTCCCTCTTCACCAAAGAGAATAAGCTCTTCCAGACGATTACGAAACTCCTGCGTCAGGGCGAGAAACTGGCCGTCTCCCATGGGAATAAAACGGCTGTGAGATTTTTTGACCTGCTCAAGCAGGGATTTAAGCTCAATGACCTCATCCTGATCGACCTGTAGATGTCCGCTCAGGGAAAACCAGTCCTGCTGGCTGGTCCGGATATTGAGATTGAGTTGATTGACACCGGTCTGCCGGCGCACGGCGATCTTTTCGCCTTCCGGCCATTCCAGAACAACCCGATCACGAATCTCTTCAATTTCCAGCAGGGCCTGCAGACACTCCTCAGGATCAAGCAGATGCCATTCCCGTTCATTCTCCTGTTCAAGATCAATGGCCAGATCCAGCATAGGACAACTTTCCTCGACCTCACGCGCTTTTTCTTCCTCAAGCAGCAAATTTCTCTTTGTCTGCAGACGCCGCCCCTTCACCTCAGCCATGATATTGGTCTCACCGACACCGGGTTTCAGGTAGGGACCGGCATGGGAAAAGGGCTGTACAAACATCTCCAGTCGAAAACCGCTGCCATAGGGGATAATATGAATATGAGGAGTCGCATCCGCACTCACCCGGGTAATATCCTGCCCCTCACCGCCGACATCTATAGAGGAATGTACCGTCATAAAGGAGGCGATATTACCGATTGCGTCCAGCACCTGTCCACTGGCTTCGATCGGAACCCGCAGACCTTCCCTCCCCGTTATCTCGGCAACCCGCCTGTGTTCATCGGTGATACGGACGATGCGAAACCTGGTCGGTGTTTCCTGCCAGACCACGACTTCTCCCTCACCGATATCCCGTACAAAATGAATGAACAGCGTTTCCCCATGCGACTCGACCACCAGCTCGGGTTCCCCGGCAACCAGTTCCACCGGAGTTTGCGGTGAATGTTCAAGAAAAACATAGGGGTGTCCGATAATTGCAGGCAGGGCCTTTTCCATGTTGAAAAAATAGCCGCTAATCTTGCCGCTTCCTTCAACAATCGGCTCAAGGGCGGCGCAAATTTCCCTATCCTGGTCGGAAAGATAGGCAAACTCATCTGTCT
>DRLX01000029.1 GCA_011322715.1 Desulfobulbaceae bacterium | reverse complement strand
GCTGGTCCATGGAGTGCGGTTTTTCCTGATACAGTTCAGCCATGTTGACGATAAGGTCGGCGTCATAAAGTACCTTGAAATTTATGGTCTCTTCGGCTCGCGGTGAATGATGATGCCCGATTATATCACAGACTTCATCTATCAGCTCGATTGGTGCTTTAAGTTCGGTTAGGATCTCACGGGCCACCGGCGGCCCTTCTATATGCTGATATTTTGCCGAGGATGAATTGTACTTTAACTCGGCGTTTTTAATACCGATATCATGCAGGTATCCGCATGCCATGATAACCATCATATCGCAACCTTCCTGGGCCTTGCCGATTATTTCCGCATGATGGGCAACGTCAAGGGCATGCTGGATTCGTCTGGCGTCGGTGCCGAAGTATTTCCGCATGGCAATGGCGATACGATCCTTGAACAGATCGCTTTGTTTGGCGATCAACTCCGGAGGCATGGCGCCAAGGCATTGCTCTGCATGCGGACAGTAGGACGCACAGCCAAAATCCATTTTGGGATTAAGCATTTTATGGCCGCATTTTCGGCATGTTCGTTGACTGTCATCCTTGAAAAATTCGATACTATGGCCGCAGTTCGGGCACTGTGCCTCAAAAACATCCTCTCCGCTCCAGTAGCGGCTGTCCTGTCCGGGGCATTTCATGACGATCCTCTTCGTAAGTCAGGGACTCTTTAATCGAAAATCCCGGTAGCAGGTAGCAGGTAGCAGGGGCCTGCCCGTGCCGGAGTCAGGAATTTTCATGGTTCGAAGTCTACGCTTATCTGTTGTGGCCGGCCAATTCGGAGTCTTCGCTACGTTCCGCTTTCCTGGTCCGACCATGCTGGTTTCTACGTCAGGGTTTATCCCAAGACATTTTTCTTTAATTCTTCAATACCCACCCGTTCCATGAAACGTGCGCTTCTTGTTTTATATTTTGCCGTGGTCAGATAATAATTAAGCGTTTTTTTAATCATCTCCACCGCTTCATCATCACTGAGTCCATCGGCAACAAGATCACCAATCCTTGGTTTGCTTGCGGCGTTACCGCCGAAGCTGAGTCTCCAACCGTTTTTTTCCGCAACCAGGCCGATATCGCGCATCCAGGATTCACAACAGCACATCCGACACCCGGAGATACCTACTTTAACCTTATAGGGCAAGGGACCTGCCAGTTCCAGATCGGCAATGGCTTTAGACATCTCTTCGGTTGATTTAATTCCGAATTTACACCAGTTTTTACCGGGACACGCCTGCACATAATGAACGCGATTCCTGGCATGTGGAGGTTTGGGAGGCAGGCCGAGCTCTTGAACAAGTTCTTTGTGCTTTTCCGGCTCCAGGCCATGGAAGAAAAAACGTTGGGCGCCGGTCACCTTGACCATGGGAACATTATATTTACGAACAAGTTCGGTAATACGTTCCAGGTCCTGCAGAGTGAGCATTCCGGCGTTGATTCCAGGCATTGGGCAAAAAGTTTTCGGGTTTTCTTTGGTTGTCATTTTTCATCCTCCGGCAACAGGGCCGGACCGGAAAGGTCCGGCCCTTTATAAAAAGTACCCGGCATGAATGAAAAGACTCGTCCGGTTTATCCCAGGATAGCCTTTAGATCATTTTCCGGGGTATCAACGGGTTTAAGATCAAAGGTATCAACCAGGAACTGCAGAACAGCCGGAGTGATGAATGCCGGCAGGGAGGGTCCGAGGCGGATATCTTTTATTCCGAGATACAGCAGGGTCAACAGGATTGCAACCGCTTTCTGTTCATACCAGGAAATTATCATGGACAGGGGCAGGTCATTGACATCACATTCAAAAGCTCCTGCCAGGGCAACAGCGATCTGGATAGCGGAATAAGCGTCATTGCACTGCCCTACATCAAGAAGACGAGGAATTCCACCGATATCTCCCAGGTCCTTGTCAAAGAATCGGAATTTGCCGCAGGCAAGGGTCAGAACCATACAATCCGACGGTACCTGCTCAACAAATTTGGTAAAATAATCACGTCCGGGCTTGGCGCCGTCACAGCCGCCGACCAGAAAGAAATGTCGGATATCCTTATTTTTAACGGCTTCAATGACCTTGTCGGCGACACCGAGAACTGCATTGCGGGCAAAACCAACCATAACCGAACCATTGTCGGCCTCATCCTGCCATCCATCCATGGCCAGGGCCTTGTCGATAACCGGGGTGAAATCCTTATCTGCAATATGAGTCACTCCAGGCCAACCGACCAGACCGGTGGCAAAGATGCGATCTTTGTAATCTTCGCGTGGTTTTTGAATACAGTTGGTGGTAAACAGAACCGGTCCCGGAAAATTCGGAAACTCTTTGTGCTGATTCTGCCATGCTGTCCCATAGTGACCGTAAAAGTGATCATATTTTTTCAGCTCAGGGTAGCCGTGACAGGGCAGCATCTCACCGTGAGTGTAGACGTCTATGCCTTTGCCTTCGGTCTGTTTGAGCAGGAGTTCAAGATCGTGCAGATCATGGCCGGTAATCAGTATACATTTGTTTTTTCT
>DRLX01000028.1 GCA_011322715.1 Desulfobulbaceae bacterium | reverse complement strand
CCATGGAGGCCAGTTTCCAGGCAACATCGGCGGCCACGGCAAAATCAAAGGGCGCTTCACCGGCCAGGGAAAAGGCCAGGGATGGGATATCATACATGGTCCCCTCAATGGCGGCCGAAACCGTGCCGGAATAGCTGATATCATCTCCGAGATTGGGGCCGGGATTGATCCCCGACACAATCAGATCGGGCCGCCGGTCAAGGACCTTGTTCATGCCGATGGTCACACAGTCGGTGGGCGTTCCGTCCAGGGTATGGATGTCCGGCTCCAGCTTACGCACCCGCAGGGGCCGGTTCATGGTCAGGGAATGGCTGACCGCGCTTTTGTCCTGTTCCGGCGCCACAATGACCGCCCGGCCAAGGCTCTGCATGGCCGCAAACAGGGCCCGGATTCCGGGTGCGTACACGCCATCGTCATTGGTCACCAGGATCAGTGGTTTTGTCACGTCTGCCCTCTTAAGCGATCATAATCCATACTTATCCGTATACCCGCGTGGTGTAATCATTGTATCACCAAAGACAAAGGTCTGTGAATTGCCGATAATCACTGTTGACTGCATGCCGATCTCCGTATCAAGCATGGAGTGCAGGCTGGTGAGATTGACGGTTTCGTGGGGACGGGTGGCGCCGGTGACAATGCCCACCGGCGTTTCGGGCCTTCGATATGCAAGCATGATCTCCCGGGCCCGGACGATCTGGGTGGTCCGTTTCCTTGATTTCGGGTTATAGATCACGGTGACGAAATCGGCCATGGCAGCGGCCTGTAGCCGTTTTTCGATGATCTCCCAGGGCGTCATCAGATCGGAAAGACTGACAGCGGCAAAATCGTGCATGAGCGGCGCGCCAAGGATGGCGGCGCAACTGTTCAGGGCCGCGATTCCCGGAATAATTACCACCCGGATCCGGCTGCCGGTCTCACGGACCAGTTCATAGACCAGCCCGGCCATGGCATAGATGCCGGGGTCACCACCGCAGACAAGCGCGACCCGGCTGCCGTCATCGGCCAGGGCCAGCGCCTTGCGGCAACGGTCTATCTCCTGCATCATGGCCGAGGAAATCACCTGTTGGCCGGGAGAGATACAGTCCGTCACCAGGTCGAGATAGGTCTTGTACCCAACGACCACATCGGCCTGTTCAATGGCCTGCCGGGCCCGGGGCGTGATGAGGTCAACGGCCCCGGGACCGGCGCCGACCACGGTCAGGGTTCCGCTCTGTTGCTTGGTTGTATTCATTTACTGTTGTTTTGTTTATGGAAACGGTGTTTGTCAAAGGGATTGGTTATCTCGGCAATGGCCACGGTAACGTTGGGCCATTTCATCTTTTTGACCAGCAGCCTGCCGCCGCCGCTTGCCAGCACAGCGGCCGGTTCAGCCACGCCCCTGGCGCCGGTGGCCCGTAAAACGATCGCCGAGGTGGAGACCCCGCCAACAGTGTTGAGTTCATCTTTGTTAAAAAAATCAAGCGGCAGCCCATGGCGCCGGGCAAACGCAAGCAGACCCTGTTCATCCCTTTTCAAATCAATAGATGCCAGCCGGGCAACCGACCCGCGGGCAAGATTATTTTCCTGACATGCCTGGTGCAGGGCCTGTTCAATTTCCTCTGCCGGGGTATTTCGATTACAGCCGATGCCTGCGACCAGCGCCCGTGCATAGAGCAGGGTTCCGGTTGTCTGTACTCCAGCTGCTGCGGTTATGATCAGATCAGCGGCCTGCGGTTGGTCTGTTGGTTGTATATCTTCGGGCAGGTTCGGCAGTGGATAGTCACTATAGAGGGTGACCGATCCGTGGTTGACCAGTTTTCCCATGGCCCGGGTCAATCCGTCCCTGTCAGCGACAACAAGACCCAGATCACGGGCCCAGAGGTCAAGGGCGGTTTTGCCCTGCACATCGGAGGCCGTGGTGATGACTGCCCGGCCGCCGGTGACGGCGGCCACCCGGTTTGCCAGTTCATTGCCGCCGCCAAGATGTCCGGAAAGAAGAGAAACGGCAAAGCGGCCCTGTTCGTCACAGACCACAACCGCCGGGTCCTGTTGTTTATCCTCAATGAGCGGGGCAAGGGTCCGAACCACGATACCGGTTGCCATGATACAGACCAGGGCATCATGGTCATACCAGCATTGTTCCATTGTCCTGCGCAGGCTCCCCCGGCAGAAGAACACGGTGGCGGGCAATGATCGGGCCAGCCGCCGGGCCAGGGCCTGGCCGCCTTTGGTCAGGGCAAGAATGGCAATATCAGAGGCCAAGCATGCCCTCTTTCAAATCACTGTCCGCCGGATCCTTGCCAAACCAGATACGATACAGGACTTTTTTCAGAGCAAAACTATCTATCACATCCAGCACCTTGTCATTTAAACGGACCTCCAGCCCCTTGCCCGGAATCCAGGCAAAATCATAGACGTCATCTTTCTTCACCGTTACTGAAAAAAGCCCAGTGAAACGGTGCATGGCCGCCTGCAAGTCCTTACCGGCCTGGGGCGCCAGCCGTCTGAACCCCTTCATCCAGCCGTTTTGCATCTGCTCCGGTGACACACCGTCATAGATAAAATGCATCCGCACCAGCATCGGTGCATTACCGGCGACAATGGCCGCCGCGTCATGGATGGGCGTCTGCAGATAGAGGCCGCCCACATAGACATGGAAGAAAAACTTTGTCCGGATGCCGGCCCCGTTTAATACAAGGCGGGTTCCGGCAATGGTGAGCGAATCCGGCAACCGGACGCCATCGATTTCCCTGGCGGATGACGGACCAGGCATAAGTAACAGGATAAACAGCGCCGGGACAACCAAGTGCCGGGACAATATATTTTTCATATTCAATTATTTCCCCGATCGATATTCATGGCTGAAGGCGGCATCATACAGTTTCGAGACCCTTTCGTCATTCTTTCCCAGGGCCTGGCCGACCAGAATCATGGCTGTTTTGCGGATGGCCGAGGCCTGGATCCGCCCGGCAATATCAACAAGTGTTCCCCTGACGATCCTCTCCTCCGGCCAAGTGGCCTTTTCCACCACGGCCACCGGCGTTGCCGGCGGATAGCCGCCTGCAAGTAACTCGCCGACAACCTGCTCCATCATGGAGACGGAGAGAAAAATGCACATGGAACCCTGGACCGCGGCAAGGTTGGAAAGCGATTCCTGTTCCGGGACCGGGGTGCGCCCGGCCCGGCGGGTAAAGATAACGGTCTGGGTCAGCTCCGGCACGGTCAGCTCCGCCTTGACCGCCGCCGCAGCCGCCAGGGCTGAGCTGACACCGGGAACCACCTCGTAACCAATATTTTCCCGGTCAAGCCGGTGCATCTGCTCACGAATGGCCCCATAGATGGCGGGATCACCGGTGTGCAGCCGGACCACCTTTTTCCCGGCCCGGGCCGCCTCCACCATGATCACCATGATCCCGTCCAGATCCATACCGGCGGAATCATAAATTTTCGCCCGTACGCCTTCAAGCAGGGCCGGATTAACCAGGGAGCCGGCATAGACGATCACATCGGCCCCATCGAGCAGGCGGCGCCCCTTCACGGTTATCAGCTCCGGATCGCCCGGCCCTGCCCCGAGAAAAGTAACAGGGAAGCATGGTTTATTCATCCTGTTATACCCCTTTTTCTGATCAACAGTGTAGAGAAATAATGCAGATCCCGGTCCAGGGTTTCCCGGATATCGGTATAGATTTTCTGGTCATCCATACCGCAGCGCTCGATCAGAACAGCCTTGTCCGTCAGGCCGAGTTCATCGAGCAGGGCAATGATCTTTGCCATCCTCCGAAACACCTTCATCAGAATGACCGCGTCAAAGGTCGTTAAAATGGTGCGCAGTCGATCATCGTCAAAGGCGGCCGGAACAATGGACACCACATCATCGCCAAGGCCGAGCGGACTGCATACCCGGGCCGAGCAGGCGGCCATGGCGGTAATACCGGGTATGATCGTCACCCTGACTTCGGGATGCCGACCCTGCAGGGTATCAAGCAGATAAAAGGCCGTCGAATAGAGGGCCGGATCGCCGAGGGTGGGAAAGGCGACATCCTCGCCCCGCTCAAGATG